>NZ_SOHG01000061.1:0-202223 GCF_004403155.1 Cryobacterium sp. Hh7
CAAAAGTCACGCCACCACGCCGAAGAACGCCAGACCAGCACTGGAATTGACTTCAGCGCAATCTGGCGTTCCGGAAATAGCTAGGAAACTCCCGCTAGCTCCTCTCCCGCGCGTCTGATTACTTTCCGGGCCCGGGCCCGGAAAGCGGGCCCATGCTAGATCATGGGCCCGCTTTCGCAAGGTGGGCCCAGGCGGATGCCGACGCCGGGATCAGCGCATAATCCCGCCTAGCGCCACGGCCACCGACCCGTGAGTTTGCAGTGTCGACCCGTGAGTTTCGCTCGCCGAGCCGTGAGTTTCGCGGCGTTGAAACGTTTAATTCGCCCCAACACTCACGGCTCGGCAACGAGCGCGCGCTCAGGATCGGGCGTAGCGCAGAAAGAGCATGTCGCCAGCGCGCAGCACGTGCAGCAACTCCATAGCGCGGGTCACAGCACTAGCGCCAACGGCGATACGCCCAGCAGAGCCCCCCACCAGCACCGGGCTGAAACTCAGGCACAACTCGTCGACACAGTCCGCCGCGAGCAGGTCGCCGAACAGGTGCGGCCCCCCCTCGCACAGGATCTGCGGCAATCCGCGTTCGGCGAGCGCCGCCACCACGCGGTGCGGCTCGACTTCTTCGTCGCCGCACACGATCACGTCGGCCACCGCGGCGAGCGCGGCCCGCCGGTCTGACGGGGCGGCCGCGTGGGTCAGCACGATAGGGCGGGTCGCGGCTTCCCTGAAAAGCGGATGCCGCGGGTCGAGATCCAGACGCCCCGACACCACGGCCAGCGGAGGCTGGGCGGCCAGACCCGCCTGCGTGCGCCAGGCCGCGTCATCCACTGGTAAACGAATGCCGCCGTAGCCCTCGGCCCGAACGGTGCCGGCCCCGATGAGGATCACGTCGGTCAGTAGCCGCAGGGTGTCGAACACGAGTTTGTCGTCGGCGTTGTTCAGGCCGCCGCTCAGGCCGTCGATGGTTGCGGCGCCGTCGAGGCTCGCGATGAAGTTGACGCGCGTCCGCGGCGCCCCGCGGTCGGCCACCCGGTAGTGCTCGATCAGTTCCGCTCGTGGCGGCAGCTCGGCGCGCATCAGGTGAGGTTGTGACGCTCGTAGGCGGGCTGCCGAAGCCCGAGGATGGCCTCGGTCATGCGCACGGCATCGACCGCCGCGCGCACGTTGTGCATGCGCACGATCCGCGCCCCCTGCAGAATGCAGACCGTCATGGCGGCCAGCGACCCGTCGACCCGTTCGCCGCGCGGCCGATCGAGGCTCTCCCCGACGAAATCCTTATTGGAGACGGCCACCAGCGTCGGCAGGCCGAGCCCGGTAATCTCGCCGAGCCTCCGGGTGAGTTCGAGCGAGTGCTGCGTGGTCTTGTTGAGGTCATGGCCGGGGTCGATGATGATGCGGTCGGCCCGCACGCCCCGCCCGAGGGCTCGGTCGACGCGGGCGAGCAGAAACGCGCTGATCTCGCCGACAACATCGTCGTACTGCGGCGCAGGGTAGGGCATGCGCGGCGCCGCGAGGCTGTGGGTGATCACGAGGGTGGCATCGCTGTCGGCGACGACGTCGGCCATCGCCGGGTCGTGCACGCCGGTGGTGTCGTTGATCACGTGCGCGCCGGCGGCAATGCTCGCGGCTGCCACGGCCGGGTGGAAGGTGTCGACCGAGATGACCACGCCGGCGCCGCGCAGCGCCTCGACCACCGGAACGACCCGGTCGATCTCCTCCTCGATCGGCACGATTGGCCCGGGCGCAAACTTGGCGCCACCGATGTCGACCCAGTCTGCCCCGTCGGCAATGGCCTTCTGCGCCGCCAAAACGGATGCGTCGAGCGCGAACGTTGCACCCTGGTCGTAGAACGAGTCCGGCGTGCGATTGACGATCGCCATCACGGCCACCTCGCGATCGAAATCGAAGGTGCGGCCGCCGATCAACCGGCGCGGAGCATCCAGTTGAGGAAGCATCACTCCCGGAGCGGAGTTGATTCTCGTGCGTGTCATAACGGTCCTCACCATTGGAACAAATCGATTGTTCCATTCCATCATGTCGCCAACTCCTGCCGCGGAACGGATCGTCGGCCGTCGATCCCCGCACACGGACTTACTCTCAGCAAAGCTCCAGCTAACACGCAGATACTGGGGGCATGACTGACGGCCCCCGCATCCTTATCGTCGATGACGAACCCAATATCCGCGACCTACTCACCACCAGCCTCCGCTTCGCCGGCTTCGCCGTACGCGCAGTGGGCAACGGCGCGCAGGCTATCTCCGCCGTGCTCGAGGAGGAACCCGACCTCATCATTCTCGATGTCATGCTGCCCGACATGAACGGTTTCGGTGTCACCAAGCGCCTGCGTTCGGCCGGCTACACGGCCCCGATCCTGTTCCTGACGGCCAAGGACGACACCGAAGACAAGATCACCGGCCTCACCGTCGGCGGCGACGACTACGTGACCAAGCCGTTCAGCCTCGACGAGATCGTCGCCCGGATCAAGGCCATCCTGCGTCGCACCATGCACGCCGATGAAGATGCCGTCATTCGCGCCGGCGAACTCACCATGGATCAGGACACCCACGAGGTTCTCGTCGGCACCGAGGCCATCGAACTGAGCCCGACCGAGTTCAAGCTGCTGCGCTACCTCATGCTCAACCCCAACCGGGTTCTGTCGAAGGCGCAGATCCTCGATCACGTCTGGGAATACGACTTCAACGGTGACGCCGGAATCGTGGAGAGCTACATCTCCTACCTGCGCCGCAAGGTCGACGTGCACTCGAGCGAACCGCTCATTCAGACCAAGCGTGGCTTCGGCTACATGCTCAAGGCCGCCAAGGCGTAGTCACGGCGTTCGTTATACACAGCGAGCTTTCGTAGACTAAATCCTCTTATGCACGAAACCCTGTCCAGGCGGTGGAGCAGCATCTCCCTCCGTTCCAAGATCACCGGTGTCACGGTGTTGATGCTCACGCTCGGCCTGCTCGTTTCCGGCATCGGCACAATGGCCATGCTCAAGCAGTATGTGGTGACCCAGGTCGACACCCAGTTGCAGGTCGACACGCAGACCGCGCTCAGCGGTTACTCGTCGAGCGTGTTCTCGCAGGGTGACACCGAGGGCGTCGCTTCGGACTATTTCGTGGCCCTGTACGACCAGGACGGCGCGCTGATCACCCGCACCTGGCAGGAACGCGACCACGCCGAGCTGCCGGTTGTCGGCATGCCGCTCGACCTGAAACGGGTCTCGCAGCTTGACGGACAGATTCAAACTCTGTGGGACGCCGCCCACGACACCGAGTTTCACGCGATCATGGTTCCGGTCGTGATCAGCCCCACCGGCACCTACGGCACTCTCGTCATGGCCGTCTCGCTGCGGCCCACCGAGAACACCATGGCCACCTACCTCACGATCTTTCTGGGTTTCGGCGCCGGGGTCGTGCTGATCGGCGCCATGCTCACCCGCGTGCTCGTCACCACAACATTCGTGCCGTTGCGCGAGGCGGAGCAGACCGCGGCCGCGATCGCCGACGGTGACTTCAGCCAGCGTCTCGGCGGCGCAACGCCGAACACCGAGGTCGGACGTCTCAACCGCTCGCTCAACATCATGCTCAGCCGCATCGACCGGGCCTTCAAAGACCGCGCCCGCACCATTGACCAGATGCGCCGCTTCGTCGGCGACGCCAGCCACGAACTGCGCACCCCCCTGGTTTCGGTGCGCGGCTACGCCGAGCTGTACCGCATGGGTGCCCTGCAGACCCCCGAAGATGTTGCCCAGGCCATGGAACGCATCGAAAAAGAAGCCATTCGTATGGGCGGTCTAGTCGAGGATCTGCTCGAACTCGCCCGCCTCGACGAGACCAAGCCGCTCGCGCTCACCCCGGTCGACCTCGTTCCGCTGGCCCGCGACGCCGCCCTCGATGCCATGGCCAGCTCACCGGGCCGCCAGGTGACGGTGGTGACTCCCCCGCCCGTGGTTGCGTCACTCGAGGCTGACGCCGATCTGGACCACCACTTCGGTGACTCCGGCGAGATCGACAACGATGGAACGGAGAGCGTCACCACCGGCACGATTACCCGGCCGTCCGGAACGGGCACTCCGACCGGTGCTATTGCCTTCGCCGGCGCCACCCTGGCCCGGCTGCGCACCCGCAAACCGCGCCGCACAACCGCTGTGCTGCCCGATGCCGGCCTGACTGTGTTGCCCGTCGTGCCCCAGCTGCCGCCCGTGGTGATGGCCGAAGAGAACAAGATTCGCCAGGTCATCACCAACCTGATGGGCAATGCGATGCGGTTCACCGCCTCGGACAGCCCGATCGAACTCGAGGTCGCAGTCGACCCGCGCACCCTGCGGGCATCGATCGCCATCGTCGACCACGGCGAGGGAATCCCGCCGCAGATTCGGGAGAAGATCTTCCAGCGCTTCTGGCGCGCCGACTCCAGCCGCGCCCGCGAAACCGGTGGCAGCGGCCTCGGCCTCGCCATCGTCGCCGCCATCGTCGCCAGCCACAACGGCACCGTCGACGTCGTCGACACCCCCGGTGGCGGCGCCACCTTCCGGGTCTCGCTCCCCCTCGCCGGCACGCCGAGCGCGCCGCTGCACGCCCAGCCTGTCATTCCATAGCGGCCCTCCTGCACCGGCCGCGGCAGGCGGCATCCATTCACAAATTGACTGCCGGGCAGCGGATGCTGCACGCTCGCCTTCTACGCTCATGGTCACCAACATCCATGTTTGAGTAGCAGGAAGGCACACCATGACGAGCTTTCAGGTCGACAGCGATGCGGTGCAGAGCACCGCCAACACCGCACGCGGCACGATCGGTCGGGTGCAGGCCGATGTGGCCGAGCTCAACGCCCAGCTCACCAGCCTCGAAGGGTTCTGGACCGGCCAGGCGTCTGCCGCGTTCCAGGGGGCTTTCGCCGAGTGGCGCGGCATGCATCAGCAGCTGGAAGAGAGCCTGACCCTGCTCAACCAGGCGCTGAGCCTGGCCGGGCAGCAGTACGCCGAGACCGAGCAAGCCAACACCCGGCTGTTCGCGCGGTAGGCGATTCGTGGCCGGTCGGAGTGTGTTATCCCGCGCGGGATAGCACTACCGCACCCACCGCATCCCGAAAAAGCCCGGAAAGACGCGGATTTTCGGTTGCTAGAGTGACAGACGCGCTTACGCCGCCACCGCGGCCACTCGGACAGCCAGCCCGCGCACACGCGGCCGGCGCCACCCCGACATCACACCAAGCACCAAGGATGAGATGACTCTCTCTGCCCACACTCCCGCCACCGAACCATCGACCGGACCGCCTGGCCTCCCCCCGGAGAACAAAACCCGGGTGAACAAGACGGTCTTCTTCGGTTCAGCCTCCGGCATCATTGCCATCGCCCTCTGGGCGATCCTCGCCCCCCCGCAACGCGAGCGACGTCATTGCCGCCGTCGTCGGCTGGGTGTCGGTCAACCTCGGCTGGTATTACTTTCTGATCGTCACTGTCGTGCTGGTCTTCGTCATCGTCGTCGCGCTGTCCCGGGTCGGCAAGACCCGCCTCGGGCCAGACCACTCCAGGCCGCAGTTCAGCCTGTTCACCTGGACCGCCATGCTGTTCGCCGCCGGAATCGGCATCGACCTCATGTTCTTCTCGGTCTCCGAACCGGTCACCCAGTACCTCGCCCCGCCCACCGGTGACGGCAGCTCCGTTGAGGCCGCGCGCCAGGCCATGGTCTGGACCCTGTTCCACTACGGCCTCACCGGCTGGGCCCTCTACGCCCTCATGGGTCTGGCCCTCGGTTACTTCGCCTACCGGCAGAACCTGCCGCTGAGCATCCGTTCGGCGCTGTACCCGATCTTCGGCAAGAAGATCCACGGCCGGATCGGCGACGTGGTCGACATCGCCGCGATCCTCGGCACCATTTTCGGCATCGCCACGAGCCTCGGCATCGGCGTCGCCCAGCTCAACTACGGCCTCACTTTTATGTTCGGAACGCCGGAGACCCTGCTCGTGCAGGGCTCGCTCATCGCCCTGAGTGTGGTCATGGCCACGATCTCCGTCGTCTCCGGGGTCGAGAAGGGCATTCGTCGACTGTCCGAGCTGAACGTTCTGCTGAGCGTCGGCCTCATGCTGTTCATTCTGATTGCCGGCAACACGAGCTTTCTGCTCGACGCCATCGTCCTCAACATCGGTGACACCCTGAGCCGGTTCCCGGCCATGACCCTCGACACCTTCGCCTACGACCGCCCCGATGAATGGCTCAACTGGTGGACCCTGTTCTTCTGGGCCTGGTGGATCGCCTGGGCACCGTTCGTCGGGCTGTTCCTGGCCCGCATCAGCCGCGGCCGCACCATCCGCGAGTTCGTCGCCGGCACCATGATCGTGCCGTTCGCGTTCATCCTGATCTGGATCGCCGTGTTCGGCAACAGCGCCCTCGCCATCGTGATCGGCGGAGATGCCGGCTTCGGCGAGGTCGCCATGAATTCGCCGGAGCGTGCGTTCTATTCGCTGCTGGCCGAGTTCCCGTTCGCCCCGGCTACCGCCGCGATCGCGACCTTCACCGGACTGCTGTTCTATGTCACCAGCGCCGACTCCGGCGCCCTCGTCATGGCCAATTTCACCGCGCATCTCAAGGACTCCGAGTCCGACGGCCCGAAGTGGCTGCGCATCTTCTGGGCGGTGACCACCGGAGTGCTGACCATGGCGATGCTGCTGGTGGGCGGCATCCCGACCCTGCAAAATGCCACGATCATCATGGGGCTGCCCTTCTCCGCGGTGCTGCTGCTCGTCATGCTCGGGCTGTATCGGGCGCTTCGGTTGGAGCAATCGCTCACCGACAGTTACCGGGCCAGCCTGCCCGGCCTGTTGTCCGGTCGCAGCACCGACCCGGCCCGGGCGCGCAACTGGCGTCAGCGGCTGACCCGCGCCATGAGCTACCCTGGCCCACGTCAGGCCGAACGCTTCGTGTCGAGCGTGGCCCTGCCCGCCCTGCAGGAAGTGCGTGACGAGCTCGTGACGCAGGGTGCCGAGGTGACGCTATCGCAGGGCGTGGTCGATGGCCTGCAGATTCCGCACCTCGACCTCAACGTGTCGATGGGCGACGAGCGCGGTTTCAAATACCAGATCTACCCCGTGCAATTCGACACTCCGACCTATGCGGTGCGTTCGGCGAGCGCCAGCGGCAAGTATTACCGCATGGAGGTTTTCTCCCTCGAGGGCAGCCACGGCTACGACCTCATGGGCTACAGCAAGGAGCAGGTCATCACTGACGTGCTCGACCATTACGAAACCCACCTCGACTTTCTGCACCTGAACCGGGCAGAGCCGGGAAACACCGCCCTCGCCGAGGACCAGGTGGCTAAAGACAATTGGGAAGCCGATTTCGAATCGGACGAGGTCAAGCAATGAACACACCGATCAATACCGCGCCGCCGGCCACGCTGTTCATCAGCGGCGCCTGGGTACCAGCGAGCGACGCCGGCACCCGCGAGATCCACTGCCCGGCCGATCAGAGCCTGGTCGGCACGGTCAGCGAGGCGACCACAACGGATGTCCATGCTGCGATCCGCGCGGCCCGCACCGCCTTCGACAGCGGCCTGTGGAGCAGCGTTCCTGCGCCCGAGCGTGGTGATTTCCTGCTGCGCGTCGCCGCTGAACTGCGCGTGCGCCGGGCCGAGTTCGCCCGCGCCGAAACGCTCGACACCGGCAAGCGTCTGGTCGAGAGTGAAATCGATATGGACGACATCGCGAACTGCTTCGCCTACTTCGGCAAGATCGCCGGGCAGGACAGCGGACGCATCGTCGATGCCGCCGATGAAAACGTCGTCAGCCGCATCGTGCACGAGCCCGTCGGGGTCTGCGGGCTGATCGCGCCGTGGAACTACCCATTGCTGCAGGCCGCGTGGAAGATCGCCCCGGCCCTCGCCGCCGGTAACAGTTTCGTGCTCAAGCCGAGCGAGCTCACCCCGCACACCAGCATGCTCATGATGGTGCTGCTGGACGACCTCGGTCTGCCGGCCGGCGTCGCCAATCTCGTGCTCGGCGCTGGCGCTGTGGCCGGGGCCCCGCTCTCCAGCCACCCCGACGTCGACCTGGTCTCGTTCACCGGCGGTCTCGAGACCGGCCGGAAGATCGCAGCGGCCGCCGCCGGAACGGTCAAGAAGGTCGCCCTCGAACTCGGCGGCAAGAATCCCAACGTGATCTTCGCCGACGCCGACTTCGACGCCGCCGTGGACAACGCGCTGAACGGCGCGTTCGTGCACTCGGGGCAGGTCTGCTCGGCCGGCGCGCGCATCGTGGTGGAAGCATCCGTTGCCGAGAAGTTCGTCGACGAGCTCGTGCGCCGGGCCAACCAGATCCGTCTCGGCGGACCGTTTGACCCGGAAGCCGAAACCGGGCCGCTGATCAGCGCAGCGCACCGCGACAAGGTCACCGCCTACGTTGCGAAGGGCATCGCCGAGGGCGCCCGCCTGCGCTGCGGAGGAACCTGGGGCGCAGGCGACCTCGCGCAGGGCTTTTATTACACGCCGACCGTGCTCGACCAGGTTTCGAGCGGCATGTCCGTCGTGATCGACGAGGCTTTTGGCCCGGTCGTGACGATTGAAACCTTTGAGACCGAAGCCGAGGCCGTGCGCATCGCCAACGACACCGTCTACGGCCTGGCCGGAGCGGTCTGGACCCAGGACGCCGGCAAGGCCCAGCGCATGGCCAAGGCCTTGCGACACGGAACCGTCTGGATCAATGACTTTCACCCCTACCTGCCGCAGGCGGAGTGGGGCGGCTACGGCCAGTCCGGCGTTGGTCGCGAGCTCGGCCCGATGGGCCTCGGCGAGTACCAGGAAACGAAGCACATTTACCAGAACACCGCACCGGCCATCACCGGCTGGTTCGCCGCACGTTAGGACCACCGATGACCGTACTGACCCAGACCGACTTCGACTACATCGTGATCGGTGGTGGTTCCGCCGGGGCCGCTGTCGCCGCCCGGCTGAGCGAGGATCCTGCCCTTGAGGTGGCCCTCGTGGAGGCCGGTCCCGACGACCGTGGCATCGACGTCATCCTCCAGCTCGACCGCTGGATGGAGCTGCTGGAGAGCGGCTACGACTGGGACTACCCGATCGAGCCGCAGGAGCACGGCAACTCGTTCATGCGCCACGCCCGTGCCAAGGTGCTCGGCGGCTGTTCCAGCCACAACTCCTGCATCGCGTTCTGGGCCCCGGCCGAAGACCTGAACGACTGGGCGTTCAAGCACGGAGCCACCGGCTGGGACGCCGCCACCACCTTCCCGCTGTTCCAGCGTCTGGAAACCAACGAGGACCAGGCCCCGCACCACGGCCAGGACGGCCCCGTGCACCTGATGAACGTGCCGGCCACCGATCCGTGCGGCGTGGCTCTCCTCGACGCCTGCGAGCAGACCGGAATCCCGCGCACAACGTTCAACTCCGGTACGACCGTTGTGAACGGCGCGAATTTCTTCCAGATCAACCGGCAGGTGGACGGAACGCGCGCGTCGTCATCCGTTTCGTATATTCACCCGATTCGGGATCGCGCCAACTTCACTCTGCTCACCGGCATGCGAGCCCGCAAACTCACCTTCGACGGGAACAAGCGCTGCACCGGCGTACAGGTCGTCGATGCCAGCTTCGGCAAGACCCACCAGCTCACCGCGCGCGCCGAGGTCATCCTCTCGGCCGGCGCCATCGATTCGCCCAAGCTGCTCCTGCTCTCCGGCGTCGGTCCGGCCGAGCAGCTTGCCTCCTTTGGCATCGAGGTACTCGCGGACTCCCCCGGCGTCGGCGAGAACCTGCAGGACCACCCGGAGGGCGTGATTCAGTGGGAAGCGAAGCAGCCGATGTCCGAGACTTCCACCCAATGGTGGGAAGCCGGCATCTTCACGACGACCGAGGAGGGCCTCGACCGCCCCGACCTCATGTTCCACTACGGTTCGGTGCCCTTCGACATGCACACCGCCCGTCAGGGTTACCCGACGACGGAGAACGGGTTCTGCCTGACGCCGAACGTCACCCGGGCACGCTCCCGCGGTACGGTCAAGCTGCGCTCGAGCGACTACCGCGACAAGCCCATGGTGGATCCGCGCTACTTCACCGACCCACACGACATGCGCGTCATGGTCGCCGGCATCCGCAAGGCCCGGGAAATCGTGGCCCAGCCGGCCATGGCCGAGTGGGCCGGCGAGGAACTGTATCCGGGCGTCGCTGTGCAAACGGATGCCGAAATCACCTCGTACATCGAAAAGACCCACAACACGGTCTACCACCCGGCCGGGACCCTGCGAATGGGCGCCGTCGACGATGTGCTCGCGCCGCTCGATCCCGAGCTGCGGGTCAAGGGAGTTACCGGCCTGCGCGTCGCCGACGCGTCGGTCATGCCGGTTCTCGTCACCGTAAACCCGAACATCACCACGATGATGATCGGTGAGCGCTGCGCCGACCTGGTGAAGGCGGCCCGCAGCATCCGCTGACCTGCGCCGAGGTGTGCGTCCGGGCCCGATTTTTGCGAATAATGCGGTCAGCCTCACACCTCGGCGACGGAACATGAAAAAAGTGGGCGCCTCCCGAGGGAGACGCCCACTTTTGTGTGGTGCTAGCTGGCGGGGACTTAGAAGTCCATGCCACCCGAGGGGTCGCCGGCCGGAGCCGAGTTCTTCTCGGGCTTGTCGGCGACGACGGCCTCGGTGGTGAGGAACAGTCCGGCAATCGACGCGGCGTTGAGCAGCGCGGAGCGGGTGACCTTCACCGGGTCATTGATGCCGGCAGCGATCATGTCGACGTACTCGCCGGTGGCGGCGTTGAGGCCCCATCCGACGGGCAGGTTGCGTACCTTGTCGGCGACAACGCCGGGCTCCATGCCCGCGTTGAGTGCGATCTGCTTGAGCGGAGCGTCGATGGCGACGCGCACGATGTTCGCGCCCGTTGCCTCGTCGCCGACGAGAGCGAGAACTGCTTCGCTCTCGAATGCGGTCTTGCCAGCCTGGATCAGTGCAACGCCACCACCGGCGACGATGCCCTCTTCGACGGCAGCCTTGGCGTTACGCACTGCATCTTCGATGCGGTGCTTGCGCTCCTTGAGCTCAACCTCCGTTGCGGCTCCGGCCTTGATGACAGCAACGCCGCCAGCAAGCTTGGCGAGGCGCTCCTGGAGCTTCTCGCGGTCGTAGTCGCTGTCGGTGTTCTCGATCTCGGCGCGGATCTGCGAAACGCGACCGGCGATGGCTTCGACGTCGCCGGCACCCTCAACGATGGTGGTCTCGTCCTTGGTGATGACGACCTTGCGGGCGTTACCAAGCAGGTCGAGCGTGACGTTCTCGAGCTTGAGGCCGACCTCTTCCGAGATGACCTGTCCACCGGTGAGGATGGCGATGTCCTGCAGCTGAGCCTTGCGACGGTCTCCGAAGCCCGGAGCCTTGACGGCGACGGACTTGAAGATGCCACGGATCTTGTTCACAACGAGCGTGGCCAGGGCCTCGCCGTCGACGTCTTCCGCGATGATGAGGAGCTGCTTGCCGGTCTGGATGACCTTGTCCACGATGGGGAGCAGGTCCTTGATGTTGGAGACCTTGGAGTTGACGATCAGGATGTAGGGGTCTTCGAAGACCGCTTCCTGACGGTCAGGGTCGGTGACGAAGTACGCCGACAGGAAGCCCTTGTCGAAGCGCATGCCCTCGGTGAGCTCGAGTTCGGTGCCGAAGGTGTTCGACTCCTCTACGGTGACAACACCTTCCTTGCCGACCTTGTCGATGGCCTCGGCGATGATCGCGCCGATTTCGGTGTCGCCGGCAGAGATGGAAGCCGTGGCCGCGATCTCTTCCTTGGTTTCGATTTCCTTGGCGCTGGCGATGAGCTCGGCGATGACAGCTGCCGTGGCCTTCTCGATGCCGCGCTTGAGGCTGATCGGGTCGGCGCCGGCTGCGACGTTGCGCAGGCCTTCGCGAACCAGAGCCTGGGCGAGGACGGTTGCGGTGGTCGTTCCGTCGCCGGCTACGTCATCCGTCTTCTTGGCGACCTCTTTGACGAGCTCGGCACCGATCTTCTCGTACGGGTCGTCGAGCTCGATCTCCTTGGCGATGGACACACCGTCGTTGGTGATCGTGGGGGCGCCCCACTTCTTCTCCAGAACGACGTTGCGGCCGCGCGGGCCGAGGGTGACCTTGACGGTGTCGGCGAGAATATTCAGGCCGCGCTCAAGCCCACGACGGGCCTCTTCATTGAATGCAATGATTTTTGCCATATGTGTAACTCGTCCCTCCCGGACGTTCCAAACGATGATGGGGTTAGCACTCAGATGACGAGAGTGCTAGATCGATTCTGGCACTCTGGGGTCGAGAGTGCAAGCGAGCATCCGGGGTGATGCCGGGCTATCTGCAGCTGTCAGGGAACGAGATCGGCCGAGCCGGTGCCGTTGGGCACCAACTGGAACCAGGTATTGCCCGGTGCCAGCCGAATTGTCACTCCGTTGGCGTCGATGAGGCGGATCGGCGACGTCTGGGCATCCTTGCTCCAGGTGGCCGCGAGGGTCTTGCCGCCGGACGAGATTGACGCTTCACCGGAGGCGATCAACTCGGTCTTGGGGATACTGTCGGAGACGGTTACATCGACCCGCAGTACGACCACGTTGGTCGCCTTGAGCTGGGCCCCCTCGGGGGTCAGGTCGGGCGCGCCATCCTGAGCGCGCAGGTAGGCGGCCGCCTCGGCGTTCCAGGTCCAGCTGCGGGCGCTGGAGTTGGAGAACCTGGTGTTGATCACCGAAATCGGCGTACCGTCCGTGGCAGCGGATGCCGCGGCGAGGGTGGCCGCGTAGGCGTACTGCTGGGCGGGCGGGGCGACGGAGGCATTGCGGTTGACGAATTCCGACGCGGCGAGGATCACGTTGTGCGGGGCTGAAGTAGCGGAGGACCGCGAGAACAAGCCGCTCGTGTCGTAGTCGAAGATGGCGCTGATCTGGCCGGTCGCGTTCATCGCGTCGACGAATCGCTGCTGGCCGCCGGAGTAGGCGACCAGTCCACCGAAGGGGGCGATAATGTCGGGGTCCATCGGCCGGATCGACCGCACCGGTCCGAGCTGATCGGGAATGCTTGACTGCCAGACCGCAACATAGCGGGTGATGCCGCCCTCGACCAGTTCTTCGAACACGAGGTCGGTACGGTCAATGGCAACCTGCGGCCGGGCCGCAACGTGGTTGTCGATCTTGGCCGCCAGCGACGGGTGGGCCGACGAGCCGCCTTCGACGCTCAGCCCGGTTAGCGGTGCGATCTCGGTCGCCGCCGGGGCGACATAGTCAGAGGTCCAGGCCGTGCCGGTCGGTGTCGAGGAGGGGGCCGGGGCACTGCCGCTGCACGCGCTCAGGAGCAGTGCCGGCAGCACGAGGGCGAGCAGCCCCGCGGCCCGAAGCGGTCCAGCGGTGCGGGCCGTATTTTTCATAGTCACCGGTAAACACTAACGCCGCCCGTTGCAGCGGGCGGCGTTAGTGTGAAATGCGAGGCGGGTTAGGCCGGTCGAACCGATTCAGCCTGCGGGCCTTTCGCTCCGGCACCGACCTCGAAGACGACCTGCTGGCCTTCTTCGAGAACCTTGTACCCGCTCATGTCGATGGCGGAGTAGTGGACGAAGACGTCTTGGCCTCCCCCGTCGACAGTAATGAAGCCGAAACCCTTTTCAGCGTTGAACCACTTTACGGTTCCGTTCGCCATGTGTTACTCCTTGCTCAGTTTTCAACGGCAACCGCCCATTGGCTGTTCCGGGCCGTGCCGCAGAGACTGCGTTCATCCTGTGCGAGCAGCAAATCCCCGAGAGCAAGACGTCTGTTACAAGTTACCTACTGGTGCAAGTTTCCTTGGGCGAGCTTTCTTGATCCGGGCGGGTATTGCCCGAACAAAATGTGTGACCAAAACGCATGTTACTGAAATCGGAACAGAAGACTAGGGGCTTGACGAATCAAATCGTGGCCGCTAAGACCACGGCTTTCGTGTTTTGCTCAGTCAACCGGTGAAACATAGTCGTTGCCGACGACGACGGTCATACTGGCGCCGGAATCAACGAAATTGGTGGAGACCACGATCTGCGCTCCCGGAAGGGAAGCAGCGACGCCGCGGGCGGCGCCTTCCTGGCTCGCATCGGCGTAGTAGATCACCGTGGTCGCTTCCGTGTTCGTGCTGGCGTTCCCGGTGGCATTGACCACCCAGCCTGCAGCGGTGAGCGTGTCACTGACGGATGCTGCAACGCCGTCGTTCGCGGATCCGTTGAGCACGTTGATGGTCTGCGCCGGGTCGACGGTGGCAACGGCAGTGGGGACGGCGGTCGCTGTTGGCGTCGCGCTTGAGCTGCTCGCGGGCAGCCCGGGAATGTTGGAGAAGTCGAGGCGATTGTTGATTGCGAGGATGCCGACTGCACCGATGGCGATCAACAGCCCGGTGGCCCCCAGCGCCCACCAGAATCCGATCCAGCCGCGTCCTCTCTTGCCGGGGGCGCGATGGGCTCCCACCCGGTCGAGGGCATGCGTGTGGGTGTCGAAACGGTCTTTCGCAAATTTTTGCGCCATGGTGGTGGAATCCTTGGTTGGCCGGCCGGGCCGGAATCGAGCTGCAGCGCAAGGTTCCGTGCTGGCCGAAAAGCGGGTGGGTGCCTAGTCGCGGGTGGGCAGCGAGCGACTGGCGCGTGCCTCGGATCGGACGGAACGCATCCGCTGCAATCGTTTCACCAGCATGGGATCAAAAGCCAACGCCAACGGTGAGTCGACTAATGCGCTCAATAGTTGATAGTACCGGGCGGTCGACAGGCTGAAGGTGGCCCGGATGGCCTCCTCCTTGGCGCCGACGTGCCGCCACCATTGCCGTTCGAAGGCGAGCACGGCCTGGTCGCGTTCGCTCAACTGGGTTGTCGGGGCGTGCTCAGTCATTGCTGCATCCTTCCCCCGGTTGACTGTCTGTCAGGCTCATCCTATTTGCGGGCGGCTGGATGTTGCCTCCGGCACGCCCTGCCGCGGTGGGACACGCCGTGTGGAATGCGCGCGGGGCCAAGCGAGTTTAGGCTTAGTAGAAGCGGCCAGTGCCCGGTCGCCGGAACGAAGGGATCTGAACATGGACTACGAAATCAAGAAGTCAGACAGCGAATGGCGCTCCGAACTGGGCGCGGAGAAGTTTGCGGTGCTGCGCGAAGCCGGCACCGAACGCCCCGGCACCGGCGAGCTGCTCGACGAGGGTCGGGCTGGCCTCTACACCTGTGGCGCCTGCAACGCCGAGCTGTTTCAGAGTGGCACCAAGTTCGATTCCGGCTGCGGCTGGCCGAGCTTTTACGAGTCGGTTCGTCCCGAAGCGGTCGAACTGCTTGAGGACCGCTCCATGGGAAGCGTGCGCACCGAGGTGCGCTGCGCGAACTGTGGCTCGCACCTCGGCCACGTTTTTCCCGACGGTTTCGGCACTCCGACCGGCGACCGGTACTGCATGAATTCGCTATCGCTCAATTTCACGCCCGCTGAGTAGCGCGGTGTCGATGACGGGTGCGGTTGCCAGCTCGGCAGTGGCAGGTTCGGCCGGAGCGAATCCTGGTCTTCCCGGCCGGGACACGACCGGTTTCAGAACGGATACCGCGGCGGTCTTCAAAGCTGTCGCTGACCGGCGCAGTTATTCCAAGGTAACGACGCTCGCCCCCAGCCGGGCGGAGTTACTTCCGCTCGTGGCGGCGGCCGCGCGGGTGGCCGATCACGGCGCGTTGCGTCCGTGGCGGCTGCTCGAGCTGCGCGGCGACGCCCGCGACCGGCTCGGAGCGGCGTTTGTGGCAGCATCCGCTTGTGAAGGGCTCGAAGCGATCAAGCTGGCCGCCAAGCCGCTGCGCGCACCGCTGCTGATCGCGATCGTCGCGTCACGGCAGGTGAACTTCAAGGTGGCTGGCTGGGAACAGGATGCCGCGGCTGCGGGCGTCGCACACCTTCTCACGCTGCTGCTCGAAAACGCCGGCTGGGGGGCGATGTGGCGCACCGGGCCGTTGGTGCGATCAGCGCCGGTGCGAGCGTTGCATGGCCTTGCCGACGGGGAAGAGCTGCTTGGCTGGCTCTACGTTGGGGGAATTCCCGAGGAGTCGAAACCGTGCGTGCGGCTGTCGATTGATCCGGAGGAGTTTTTGGGGGTGCTGTAGCTCGGGGCCGTACGCTTCTTCCCCGGCCCACCTCGGAGCGCCGGCCCGTGATCTATCAGGGGCCCCTTTCCGGGCCCGGGCGGAAGGGACAGGACGTTCAAGGGCTGCGGTCAGGTGCGGGCGTGGCCGGGCCGGTGCCAGCGCACCGCGGCGATGACCACGGCGACGAGGGCGAGCGCGGTTCCGGCCACGGTCGTCACGCCGAGCGGATGCCCCTGAGTGGGCGCGAGCAGATCCAGCGCAAGGGCGCAGAGCAGCTGGCCGGCGACGATGCACAGGCCGAGCATGAGCACTCCGGTGGTACGCACGACGAGCGCGGCGCCGGCGATGAAGATGCAGCCGATGAGCCCGCCGGTATAGAGCCACGGGTTGCCCGGCAGATCGAGGGCGAAACCGACCAGCACACCGTGCACGAGCGCCGCGAGTACGAGCGCGACAGATCCGGTGAGAAAGTTCAGAAAAGTTGCCGTGAGCGCACTTTGCGCGGTGACCCGCACCTGACCGTTCACGGCCTGCTGCCAGCCCTGGCCGATACCCGCCACGAGGGGTAGCACGAGCAGCCAGAGCGCGTCGCTGCCGCCCAATTCGCCGCTCACCGTCCAGGCTACGGCGACCAGGGCGAGCACCGCGCCAACGATTTTGGACGCGTGCAGCGGTCGGCGCCCACCCGGACCGATGCCAAACCGGTCCATGAGTACACCACTCACGGTCTGACCGGCCACAACGGCGACAGTGAACAGGGCGATGCCGAGTGGCGCGGCGACAAGGCCCTGCGACAGTACGAACAGCGCGCCGGCCAGGCCGCCGAACAGGTGCCACCAGGACAGGGTTTTCGCTCGCACCGCGCGAGTGACGAGTTGCAGGCCGCGGCGCCCGCTTCGGAACACGACGAGGCCAAGGCTGAGAATGACCAGCCCGGAGCCGAAGGAGATGACGGCGGCAGTGAATCCGTCGCCGATTTGATGCCCGAGTTCGCCATTCACGCGCGATTGCACGGCATACATGGCCCCGATCAGCACCGAGAACAGAAGCGCCAGCCAAATCGGCACAGCAGATGCCGCTGGCGCGGCCGAAGCATCCGTTCGGGTCCGTGCGCTGTCCTCTGTCACTTGGCAATACTACGAGATGGGTGCGTGCGGGTTCTGCCCGGTGCTACCCAGTCGGGCTCCGATTCGCCCGGGGCCCACCTTAGGTCGCCGGGCCCATGATCTATCATGGGCCCAGTTTCCGGGCCCGGGCCCGGTTGAAAACAGCGCGCGGGGCGAGGCTTGGCGCGTCAGGCGGCGCGCACCTCGATTTCGCCGGGGGCTGCACCCTCGCTGCCGAAGACCAGGCGGCGGTTGGCGATCTTGTCGGTGAAGAAGCGATCGTGGCTGACCACCACGACGGCCCCGGGAAAGTGCACGAGGGCGCGTTCCATCACCTGGGTGCTCGACATGTCGAGGTGGTTGGTCGGCTCGTCGAGCAGCAGCACCGACGCTCCGGAGAGCAGGCATTGCGCCATGGCGACGCGGGCGCGCTGACCGCCCGAGAGAGCACCGATCTTCTGTTTGAGGTCGGCCTCGCTGAACTGGAACATGGTCAGAAAACGGTTGACCGACTTCTTGGTCGCGGTGAGGGCGAGGCTGCCGGGCATGGCGTTGACGGCATGACTGACGGTGTCGCTCTCGTCGAGTTCGGCGAGAATCTGGTTGTACGATACAACGCCGGCGCCGCTGGCCCAGGCGACGTCACCGTGGTCGGCGCTCTCCTCGCCGGTGAGCACCCGCAGCAGGGTCGTCTTTCCGCTGCCGTTACTGCCGAGCACGACAATGCGGTTGCCGCGGCGCACCTCGAAACTGAGGTTTTCGAACAGCACCTTGTCGCCGAAGCTTTTGGCCAGGCCGTCGACCCGGCAGAGGACGTCCTTGACGTGCAGGTTGCCGTAGATCTCGGTGATGATCTGGTCGACCGGGCGCGGTGTGCGCGACTTCTTGATGTGCGCCAGCTGATTGCCGAGCTGACGACTCTCGGCCTTGGCGGCCTCCCGACGGTCGGCAATCCCCTCGGCTTCGAAGGCGAGCAGCTCGGATTCGTGCACGAACTGTGCCTCGAGGGTCTTGAGGCGAAACTGCTTCTGCACGATGTACTCGCCGAAGTTGCCGGGGTACTCGTGCAGGTGAAAGTTCTCGACCTCGATGATGCGGGTGACGACAGCGTCGAGAAACTTACGGTCGTGCGAGACGACGATGGCAGCACCCTTGAAGCTCTTGAACCAGGCTTCGAGCCACTCAACCCCGGCCACGTCGAGGTAGTTGGTCGGCTCGTCGAGCAGCAGTACGTCGGGAGCTTCCAGCACGATCTTGGCCAGAGCAGCCCGGTTACGCCAGCCGCCGGAAAGCTCATCGATCGCGCAGACGCGGTGCGCCTCGTTGAATCCGAGGGTGGTCAGCGCGGTGTCGATGTGCCGCTTGTAGTCCCAGCCGTCCAGCCGATCCATCTCCTCGAACAGCTCACCCTGCCGCCCGATCAGCCGGTCGAGTTCGGCGCTGGCCGAGGAATCGAGGGCAATCGCCGCATCAATCGCGGCGAGCTCGGCCTCAACTGCCTTCACGGCCACGAACAGTTCGTCGAGCACCTCGGTTATGGTCTGTGCACCGTTGAGTTCGGAGAACTGGGAGAAATAGCCGACCCGAATGCCATCTTCGAGGGTGACCTCGCCGGCGTCTGGCGAGACCTGGTCGAGAATCAGCTTGAGAATGGTGGACTTGCCGGAGCCGTTCTTACCGATCAAGCCGACCCGGTCGCCGGGTTCGAGGCGAAAGAACGCCTCGCGCAGAATCTGCGTGTTCTCAAAGCGGATGCTGACATCGTTCAGCCGGATCAGGCTCATGTGTGTTTCCTCCCGGGGTTTCTGCAGCGGGCATCCGCTCGAAAAACCCCAGCCATCAGTGTACGTGGCGGCCCTGTGGGACCCTGGCGGCACAGAAAAACCCCTACATCCCAGTGGGGAGCAGGGGTTGAGAGGGCCGGCCACGGGACTTGAACCCGTAACCCCCACTTTACAAGAGTGGTGCGCTACCAATTGCGCCAGGCCGGCATGAGACCAGGGCCTCGAAAGACCATCCTAAATGATTCCCGGGCCTTTGCCGCCATCGGCCAGGCGAAGCGGATGCAACAGCGCGAGCAGCAGCATCCGCTTCATAGCTACCCGGCGGGTGTCGGGGTGGGGGTCGGCGTCGAGGTCGAGTAGGTCTCGCCGAGGGCCTGCTGCACGAAGGAGGCGAATTCCTTGGGGTCATCGAGCGAGCCGGTGTAGGGCTTGCCATTGACCAGAACGGTCGGGGTGCCGGTGATGGCCTTGATCGAGGAGTTGGCGATCGGACCGTCGAGGGATCGGTCGGTGGCGGCCTGAACCCAGGACTCGAAGGTTCCGTCGTCGATGCAGGTGTTAATGCTGGAGAGCGCGGTGCGTACTCCGGAATCCTTGACCACGGCCTTGAGCTCATCGTTGCTGCGGCCGGGCTTGTTTTCCTCGGGCTGGTCAACGAACAGCGCCGAGTTGAAGTCGAAGAAGTCATCGGGCGAGTAGTTGGCGACGCAGGCTGCAGCGTTGGCGGCTCGCAGGGAGTATTTGGTGCCGGCGGACTTGCTCTTGAGAATCGACACCGGGTGAATTTCGATGGTGGCGGCACCGGAGTCGACCCACTCGGCGATCTGCTCGGTATTGGCTGCTTCGAAGTCCGCACAGAACGGGCAGAGGTAGTCAAGGTAGACGCGAATGTTGGCGACGGCACCGGTGGGATCGGGTTCGGAGGGCCGAGCGGCGGCGTCGGGCTGCAGCGCCGGGGTGAGGGCCGTGATCATGCCTTCGCCGATGAGGACGCCATCGCTCGCCATGTTCCTGGGGCCGGGACCGGCCGGTTTGATGGAATTGACGATGATGACGGCAACGAGCACGACGATGGCGATGCCCGCGATGCCGATTCCGCCCTGTAGGAAGACCTTGTTGCGGCGGTCCTTCTTCTTCTGGCTGACGCGCAGCTGCTTGGCCTTGATGCGGGCCGCGTCACGGCGTCGGTTTTTTGAGGGACTGCTGTCGCTGGGTCCGCCAATAGTCATAAAGATCGCTTTCGAGGAGTGAGTGCGCGCGTTAGCGCACCTTTCGAATAGTAGATCCCCTG
The DNA here is from genome assembly GCF_004403155.1 of Cryobacterium sp. Hh7. Lineage (NCBI taxonomy): Bacteria > Bacillati > Actinomycetota > Actinomycetes > Micrococcales > Microbacteriaceae > Cryobacterium > Cryobacterium sp. Hh7. The sequence continues at coordinate 20,265 of NZ_SOHG01000061.1, forward strand.
ACTGGGAATCGACCAAACGGGGCGGGCGGGCGAAAACCGGCAGCGGGGCATCCGTCGTGCAATAATAAAAAGGTCGTGTGCTTCGGCGTGCGGCAGACAAATCCTATTCACAACGGATCGTCCGGCACGTTCCTGCCGGTGAAGGAGTAATAATCATGGCTTCAGTGACCTTTGACAAGGCAACTCGGCTCTACCCTGGTTCCACCAGGCCCGCTGTTGACCAGCTCGACCTGCAGGTCGCCGATGGCGAGTTCCTGGTTCTGGTCGGCCCGTCCGGCTGCGGAAAGTCCACCTCGCTGCGGATGCTCGCCGGCCTCGAAGAGGTCAACGACGGCAACATCCTCATCGGTGACCGCAACGTGACGGATGTTCCGCCGAAGGACCGCGACATCGCCATGGTCTTTCAGAACTACGCGCTGTACCCGCACATGACCGTCGCCGAGAACATGGGCTTCGCGCTCAAGATCGCCGGCATCAACAAGGACGAACGTGCCGCCCGCGTACTCGAGGCCGCCAAGCTGCTCGACCTGGAGCCCTACCTCAGCCGCAAGCCGAAGGCCCTCTCCGGTGGTCAGCGTCAGCGCGTTGCTATGGGTCGCGCGATCGTGCGTCAGCCGCAGGTGTTCCTGATGGATGAGCCGCTCTCCAACCTTGACGCCAAGCTGCGCGTGCAGACGCGTACCCAGATCGCCTCGTTGCAGCGCCGACTCGGCGTCACGACCGTCTACGTGACCCACGACCAGACCGAGGCGCTCACCATGGGCGACCGGATTGCTGTACTCAAGGACGGCATCCTGCAGCAGGTAGGTTCGCCCCGCGACCTGTACGCGAAGCCGCAGAACGTCTTCGTGGCCGGCTTCATCGGCAGCCCCGCGATGAACCTGTTCCTCGCGGACACCGTCGACGGCGGCATCAAGTTCGGCACCGCGACCGTTCCCGTGCAGCGCGACACCCTGGCCAGCTCCACCGGCAAGAAGGTCACCGTGGGAATCCGTCCGGAAGACATCCAGATGTCGTCGACCGCCGGCGAGGGCCTGCAGATCGAGGTCGACCTGGTCGAAGAGCTCGGCGCCGACGGCTACCTCTACGGTCACTCCACGATCGAGGGCAAGCGCACCGACATTGTCGCTCGCGTCGACGGCCGCTCGCACCCGAACGCCGGCGAGACGGTGTACCTCACGGCTACCCCGAACCACCTGCACGTGTTCGACGCTGAAACCGGCCTGCGCCTCGGCGGCGCCGTCACCGACTAGTCAGCTTTTCGAGTATTTTGGCTTTCGGCTGGAGGGAGTTCGCTCCCTCCAGCCTTTTTCTTAGGGTCACACTATGAGCGGTTCCCTCAATATCACCGCGGCCACGGCCGACCCGGCGCTGCTCGACCTGCCGTGGCATCTGCCCCTGGACGCCTGGCCGAACGAGAACATCGCCTCGCTGCCCAAGGGCATTTCCCGGCACCTGGTGCGGTTCGCTCACCTGAGCGGGCGGGTGGTCGCCATCAAGGAGACCACGAGCGAGATGGCCAAGCGCGAGTACGACATGCTGCGCACCCTGGCCAACCTCGAGATTCCCTGTGTCGAGCCGGTCGCCGTCATCACCAATAGAACGGATGCCGACCTCGACCCCCTGAATTCGGTTCTGGTCACCCGGCACCTCAAGTTCTCACTCCCCTACCGCGCCCTGTATTCACACGCGCTGCGCCCGGATACTGCCACCCGGCTGGTCGACGCCCTCGCCGTTCTGCTGGTGCGGCTGCACATGATCGGATTCTTCTGGGGCGACGTGTCCCTCTCGAACACCCTGTTTCGGCGCGATGCCGGTGCCTTCGCGGCCTATCTCGTCGACGCCGAGACCGGACAGTTGTATTCCGGTGGGCTGTCGAACGGCCAGCGCGAGAACGATTTGGAAATCGCCCGGGTGAACATTGCCGGCGAATTGATGGACCTCGAAGCCGGCGGCCGCGTCGCCGACGAACTCGACCCGATCCGGGTCAGCAACGGCATCGTTGCGGCCTACCGGCTGCTTTGGAAGGAGCTCACCGGCTCCGAGTCGTTCTCCAGTTCCGAACGGTGGCGCATCACCGAACGCGTCGAGCGCCTCAATAACCTCGGCTTCGACATCGAGGAACTCGCGATCAAGACCGATGGGACCGGTTCGCGCGTGCGGATTCAGCCCAAGGTTGTCGACGCCGGCCACCATCAGCGTCGCCTGCTGCGCCTGACCGGCCTCGATGCCGAAGAGAACCAGGCTCGTCGGCTGCTCAACGACCTCGACTCCTACCGCGCTGCGTATGGTTCGCCGGCCGCCGACGAGGAAATGGTCGCGCACGAGTGGCTCGTGCGCGTGTTCGAGCCGGTGGTGCGGGCGATACCCGTGGAGATGCAGGGCAAGCTCGAGCGGGCGCAGGTGTTCCACCAGCTGCTCGATCACCGCTGGTACATGGCGCAGAACCAGTCGCGGGACATTCCGCTCGCCGAGGCCGTGACCTCGTATGTGCAGGATGTGCTGCGGCACCGGCGCGACGAGGCAACCGTGATGGACCCGCTGACTGGCGCAATCACGCTGCCGATCCGCACGCAGCTCGGCGACGATACCACGGTCGACCCCGATGACGCCGACGACTGGACCCTCAAGGTCTAGCTCCCTCCTCTTCTTCGACCGGGCCCGGGCCCGGAAACGGGGCCCATGATAGATCATGGGCCCCGTTCCGTAAGGTGGGCCTGGAGCACCAGAACACCACTCTGACGCCAAGGTCGGATCGTGAGGCGGCGGGCATCCGCTTTGCTGATTAGGCTCGGGGAACGTCGTGCTCGGTCAGGAATTCGTGAAACAGGCGGGGCGAGTAGGCCGTGTCCCAGTCCCACCGATCGAAGCTGCTGACGCCAGGTCGCAGCAGGTTCTCGCGATCCTTTTCAACGATGACAACTTCTGAGGGATGACGGTCCCCCAGAATGGCGCCCCGGGTGTACTCAATTTTGCCGTCGAACTCGCCGATCTTGCGCACACCGCGCCAGAAGAAGTCGACCCAATACTCGCGCCCCTTCACCACAAAACGCACCTGAAGGTCGGGAATCTCGAAGCCCAACTCGGCCATGCGAACGCGACTGAGGGACTCGCCCGGGTTAGCTGAGAGCGGATTCGCGAATTCAATTGCGCGGCGCGCCTGGGCGCCTCCGTTCCGCGGATGCACACTGGTGAGTTCGGCATACAGAGCGTCTTTGGTGAGGGCCGGGGGACCAAGGGTTCCATGCTGGCGTTCCGTCTCCGCGCGCTCCTGCTCCACTCGTAGGGCGTGGTCCATCATCGTGACGCCGACGAGAAAAGTCGAATTGGCTGCCACGTCGATGAGGGTGCGGGGAAGGCTGGTGGCGGCGCATCCGTTCACCGTGACTGTTTCGGGCTCGACCACGCTGCGATGACTCGTGGTGAATCGGGCACTGCTCCCGCCAGCGGTGTCATTGTTGATTGCGTGCACGACCTGCGGCCACGGGCCGATGATGGGCAGGCCATGCAGCACCGCCGCCGAATGATGCGAGAGGAGCAGCGGCTGCTCGGCCGCGAGGACGGTGGCACGTACGAAGAGTCGATATCGGTCCTCGCTGTGGCCGGAGCGCCAGGCCGTCCCCAGGGCGTAAATTCCACGACGGATGCGCACCAGCTGCCCATTCGCAAGGAGTGCGCGCACGGCATGGGTGGTGAGTCCCGACGCGAGCAGGGATTCGGCAAGGATGAGGCCCTCGTTGCGGGCATTTGGTAGATCCAGGCTGTCAAGCATGGCTACTTTTTACCGGGTACGGGTCTCGAGCGTCGAAAAGTTGGCGGACTTGTGGGAACTGGATGGCGGCATCCGCTGTGGAGGAGAGCCGCGGGCCGCCGCGGAGCGCACGCCGGCCTCGCCCCGCTTGCCCGGCCGGGCCCACCTTACGGAACCGGGCCCATGTTCTATCATGGGCCCCGTTCCCGGGCCCGGGCCCCGTCGCAAAAGGAGACGGCGGCAGGGCCGCGCGGGCCGCCGCGCAGGGACTACTGCTTCGCGGCCTGCTTGGCCTTCTTGATCTCGGCGCGCAGGCGGGAGACCTCGTACAGGGTGACGCCGGCGGCGATTCCGGCATTGAGCGACTCGGTCGAGGCGCTGATCGGAATCGACACGATCGCGTCGCAGGTCTCGGTGACGAGGCGGGACAAGCCCTTACCCTCGCTGCCGACGACGATCACGATCGGGCGCTCGGCGAAACCGGTGCCGAGGTCGGGCAGCGACACATCGCCGTCGCCGGCCAGGCCGAGCACGAACACGCCCTGAGCCTTGAGGGCCTTGAGCGTCTGGGTCAGGTTGCTCGCCATCGCGACGGGCGTTCGGGCGGCGGCGCCGGCGCTGGTCTTCCAGGCTGAGGCGGTGACGCCGACCGAGCGACGCTGCGGAACAATGATACCGTGGCCGCCGAACGCAGCGGTCGAACGGATGATCGCACCCAGGTTGCGCGGGTCGGTGATGCCGTCGAGGGCCACGAACAACGGCTTGTGGCCGCGGCTGATGGTCAGTTCGAGCAACTCCATCGGGTGCGCGTACTCGTAGGCCGGAACCTTGAGCGCGAGGCCCTGGTGCACGGCGTCGCGACCGGCGAGACGGTCAAGCTCGGGGCGCATGACCTCGAGAATGGGGATGTTGCGGCTCGTCGCCATGAGCAGCACCTCTTTTACGCGCTCATCCATTTCGATGCGCGCCGCGATGTACAGGGTCAGCGCCGGAATCTTCGCGCGCAGCGCCTCGAGCACCGAGTTACGGCCGGTGACAATCTCGTGCTCGTCGATCTGCTGGGCGCGACGGGTCGAAGAGCCGCCGCCGCCGGTGTTGCCGGTGCCGCGCTGCGGGCCGCCCTGCGATGCGCCGCGGGCACCGCCGCGAGCAGCGGGGCCGCCACGCGAGCCGCCGCGGTTGGCGGAAGCATCCGCTGCGGGGCGGGAGTTGAAGCCGCCGGCCGCGGTGAAGCGCTCGGCAGCAGCCTTGCGCTTGCCCGCGGGGTGGTACGGACGGTCTTCGGCCTTAGGCGTGGGCTTCTTGCCCTCGAGCGCCTGACGGCCCTGGCCGCCGGAGCCGACTTGGGCTCCACGGCTGCCCTTGCGCACCGCTCCGGTACGCGATTTGCGGTCTAAGTTCTTCATCAGTCAAAGCTCCAATGGGCACCCGACGGGGTGTCTTCGATGGTAATTCCGGCGGCGACGAGTTCGTCCCGGATTCGGTCTGCGGCCGCGTAGTCGCGGTTTTCCCTGGCGAGGTTGCGGTCGCCGAGCAGCCGCTCGACCAACGCACTCAGGGCCACCATGGCCGGTTCGTCCGTCGCCACGGCCCAGCCGGGCGACAAAGGGTTGATTCCCAGCACTTCGCTCATCGCGAGTACCTCACTGCGAGCGGATGCCGCAGCGTGCAGGTCTTCGGCATCCAGCGCGGCGTTTCCGGCCCGCACGGTGTCGTGCAACACACCGAGCGCCTGCGGAACGGCAAGGTCGTCGTCCATGGCCGCGGCGAACTCGTCGGGCACGACCTCGACGCCACTCCCGGCGAACCGGGTACCGGCAAGGCGCCGGTCTGCACGGTCGAGAAAACTTTCGACGCGCTCGAGGGCCGCCTCGGCCTCGGCCAGGGACCCGTCGTTGTAGTCAATGGTCGAGCGATAGTGGGCCGCGCCGAGAAAATAGCGAACGACGATGGCGCGAGCCTGGTCGAGCAGTTCGGCCGCGAACACGGAATTGCCGAGCGACTTGGACATCTTCTGCCCGTTCACGTTCACCAGGCCGTTGTGCACCCAGTAGTTCGCGAAGTCGCTGCCGGCCGCGTTCGACTGGGCCAGCTCGTTCTCGTGGTGCGGAAACCGCAGGTCGAGTCCGCCGCCGTGAATGTCAAACCGGTCGCCGAGGTAGCGGGCTGCCATAGCCGAGCACTCGATATGCCAGCCGGGGCGACCAACGCCCCACGGCGATGGCCAGGCGGCTGAGGTCGGCTCGCCCTCCTTGTGGGCCTTCCACAGGGCGAAGTCGTGGGGGTCGCGCTTGCCGCGCGGCGAAGCATCCGCTGCCGCTTCCATATTGTCCGGCGACTGGTGCGTGAGCGCGCCATAGGCGGCCCAGCTCGCACTGGAGAAATACACGTCGGCCGAACCGTCAGCGGCAGGGTAGGCGTTGCCGCGTTCGATCAGGGTGGCGATGAGGGTCTGCATCTCGGTGATGCTCGCCGTCGCGCGCGGCTCGTAGGTGGGGGCAAGAATACCGAGGCGCTGGTAGCCGGCGGTGAACTCGAGCTCGTAGCGGTAGGCCAGCGCCCACCATTGCTCGCTCGAGCCCTTGGCGTTGATCAGAATTTTGTCGTCGATGTCGGTGACGTTGCGCACGAACGTGACGTTCAGTCCACGGTAGCTGAGCCAGCGGCGCAGCTGGTCGTAGACCAGGGCGCTGCGCAGGTGACCGATGTGCGGGCTGGACTGCACAGTGGGTCCACACACGTACATTCCGACCTGGCCCGGTTCGAGGGGGACAAAGTCACGCAAGGCCTGGGCCTTCGAATCGTACAGTTGCATGGTCACGCCTCCCAGTTTAGGTCAGGGGTCTGACCCGGCTCTGGTGCTGCGGGCGGGAGCGGGTAGAGCAGCGCCGTGGCCGTCGCCGCGACGCCCTCGCCGCGACCGGTGAATCCGAGGGCGTCGGTCGTGGTTGCTGCGATATTGATCGGTGCAGCGAGGATGCCGGCGAGTCGCGTTTCGGCCTCTGCCCGACGCGGCGCAAACTTGGGGCGGTTGCCGATAATCTGCACCGAGACGTTGCCGATCTGGTAGCCGGCGGCTGCGACCAGGCGCACCGTTTCGGTGAGAAAAACGTCGCCGTGGGCGCCGCTGAACCGCGGATCAGTCGTGCCGAACACGCTGCCGATGTCACCGAGACCGGCGGCGCCGAGCAGGGCGTCGCAGATAGCGTGGCAGGCGACGTCGCCGTCGCTGTGACCGCTGAGGCCGCGCTCCCCCGGCCAATACAGCCCGGCCAGCCAGAGCTCGGTGGTGTCGTCAGGCTCAGTGTCGGCGGCGAAGGCGTGCACGTCAAGGCCGGTACCGATGCGCGGGAGGAGCGGGAGCAGCGGCGGGGTTGCGGCGGCGTGCAGGATCAAGTCAGCTCGGTCGAGGTCTTCCGGCGTGGTGATCTTGAAGGCGAGGGCGTCGCCGGCAATGACGGAGACCGGGTGACCGGCGTCGGCGACAAGGGCTGCATCGTCGGTGAGCGCCTCGAACCGGCCGTTCTGCACGGCCCAGGCGCGGGCAGCGGCGAGCATGGCACGGGGAAATCCCTGCGGGGTCTGGACGGCCAAGAGTTCGGATCGGTCGACGGTGCCGAGGATGGCGCCGGAGGCGGCGACCCGTTTGATGGTGTCCACGACCGGGAGCCCCGGAATGATGCCGTGCCCGGTGGAACGCACGGCGTCGACGACGGCGTCGCACAAGCTGGCGGGGGTGAGAGCACGCGCGGCATCGTGCACGAGCACCACGTCAATACTCGGCAGCAGGGCGGCGAAGCCCTGGTCGACCGAGTCCTGACGGGTGCGTCCGCCGACGACGATCGTCAGGGCCGCCGCGGGCGACTCGTGACGAGCCGCGGCAGCGGCGGCGATGGCGCGGGCATCCGTTACCCGGTCGCTGGGGGCAACGACGATGATCTGCACGGGCGAACGCATTCCAAAAATGGAATCTAGGGCGTGGTCGAGCAGCGGGCGCATATGCAGCAAAACGAATGCTTTAGGTTCGGTGTGCCCCAGACGGATTCCGCTGCCGGCAGCGACGATGATCACGGCAACGGTGGGCGCATCGGGTGAGGGGTCGCCGAGCGGGCTGGCCGGCGGCAGGAGGGGAACAGTCATATCTGGAGGGTATCTATCTGGGCGATGCAGCGGGATGAACATGCAAAAGGCGGCACCTCGCGGCACCGCCCCTCACGAAGCAAAATAAAGAATCAGGAAGCGAGGACTTCATCCAGAACGGTGGAGGCCCGCTCTTCATCGGTCTTCTCGGCCAGGGCCAACTCGCTGATCAGGATCTGCCGGGCCTTGGCCAACATGCGCTTCTCACCGGCGGACAGGCCGCGGTCTTGGTCGCGACGCCACAGGTCGCGCACGACCTCCGACACCTTGATGACATCGCCGCTGGCGAGCTTCTCGAGGTTGGCCTTGTACCGGCGGGACCAGTTGGTGGGCTCCTCGGTGAACGGTGCCCGCAGCACTTCGAACACCCGGTCGAGGCCCTCCTGGCCGATCACGTCGCGCACGCCGACCAGGTCGACGTTCTCGGCGGGAACCTCAATTGTCAGATCACCCTGCGTGACGTTGAGCTTGAGGTAGAGCTTCTCTTCACCCTTGATGATGCGCGTTTTCACCTCGGTGATCGTCGCAGCGCCGTGGTGGGGATAAACAACAGTTTCGCCAACCTCAAACAGCATAGGGATCCCTTCAGCAACGTCCATAATACCACATCAAGGTGGTGCTAGAGTACGCGCGCCCCCGCGAGGCGCGGCGACGACATGTCGCCGCCCAGACTCGCCGCTAAGCTAGTGACAAAGCGAATTCTGCAGCGCCGGCCCACCGTCGACCGCTGCTTCGGTATGGAGGTCTTGTGAGAGCGCGCATCGCTGCATCCGTTGTATTGGCGGCCGGCATTCTGTTGGGCACGAGCGCATGCGGATTTTTCGCACCGCAGGCCACCTCGATCGAGTACAACGCGAGCGACGGAGTCAGCGGTGATGTTGGCGAGATCCACATTCGCAACGGTCTGCTGCTCTCGACCGACGGTGAACTGGCGAACCTGATCGTGTCCGTCGTGAACACGACCGACTCCGAGCAGAACCTGGTCGTGCAGTACGAGTCCAGCACCGGCACGGTATCGCAGGATATTCCGGTCGAGGCCAACACGACCGTGACGTTCGGCACCGAGGGTGAAGAATCGGTCATTCTCGAGAACATGGACAGCCAGCCCGGGTCGCTGTTTCCGGTGTTCTTCCAGTACGGCGAAGAGACCGGCGTCGAGCTGCTGTTGCCGGTGCTGACCGGCACTCAGGGTGAGTATTCGACCCTTCTGCCGACGCTCGCGCCGACCGAGACCCCCGAGCCGACTGAGACGCCCGCAGCGTAGGTTCTTCGGCACACAGGCCGCCATCCCCTCGGGGACGGCGGCCTGTTTTATGTCTGCGGCAGCCGGCGCCGAGCGGCCGGCGGGACGCGCGCGAGTGCGCGCATCCACTGCCTGCCTGGTCAAGCGGATGCCGCCCGTCCGTGACGGCTCAGGCCTCGAAGCGGTAACCGAGCCCGCGCACGGTGACGAGCATGGTCGGGTCAGACGGGACCGCCTCGATGCGCGAACGGATGCGTTTAATGTGCACGTCGAGCGTCTTGGTGTCGCCGAAGTAGTCCGTGCCCCAGACCCGGTCGATGAGCTGACCGCGGGTGAGCACCCGGCCGGCGTTGCGCAGCAGAAACTCGAGCAGCTCGAATTCCTTGAGCGGCATATTCACGAGTTCGCCGGAAACTGAGACGGCGTGCCGCTCGACGTCCATGCGCACGGTGCCGGCGGCAAGCGTGGTGTCGTCGTCATCGCCGCCCTGATCGTCGTGGCGCCGGAGCACCGCACGGATGCGCGCGACGAGTTCGCGCGTCGAATACGGCTTGGTCACGTAGTCGTCGGCGCCGAGTTCCAGCCCGACGACGATATCGATTTCGGAGTCCTTGGCGGTGAGCATGATGATCGGCACCGTCGACCGGGTGCGGATCTCGCGGCACACCTCGGTGCCCGGAATTCCGGGCAGCATGAGGTCGAGCAGGATGAGATCGCTGCCGTTCTGGTCGAATTCGCTGATCGCGCTCGGCCCGTCTTCGGCCACGACGACCTCGTAGCCCTCACGTTCGAGCAGGAAGCTCAGCGGCTCGCTCAGCGCGCTCTCGTCTTCGACCAGAAGGATGCGTGTCATGGTGTGTCTCCTGCGGCCGCACGTGCGGCTGGTTGCGGCTTCTTGGGGCCGGGTTCGATCGGCTGCGCCGCCTCGGGGAGACGGATGGTGAAGGTGGATCCGCTGCCCGGCTGGGACCAGACGCGAATGTCTCCGCCGTGGTTCTGCACGACGTGTTTGACAATGGACAGGCCCAGTCCGGTTCCGCCGGTGTGGCGCGAACGGGCCTGATCGACCCGGAAAAATCGTTCGAAGACCCGGTCCAGATCGGCCTCGGCAATGCCGACGCCCTGATCGGTGACGGTGATTTCGACGATCCCCTTCTGCAGGCGCACGCCAACGCCCACGCGCGACCCCTCGAGGGAATAGTTCACCGCGTTGGCGACCAGGTTGTGCACGGCCACGATGAGCAGGGCTTCATCGCCATAAACGTGGGCACCAGACTTCTTGCCCAGAACAATGGTGATGCGTTCCGCCTCGGCGACGACCCGACTTTGGTCGACGGCCGCGGCGACGATGTCGTCGACGCTGAGATTCTCCGGCTCGGCGAGCACGTCCTGCGCCTGCAGCCGGGACAGTTCGATGATCTCCTGGGTGAGGCGGCCGAGCCTGGCCGACTCGGTCGTCAACCGGTTGGCGAAGCGGCGAACCTGCGCCGGTTCATCCGCTGCCTTGTCGAGCGCCTCGGCGAGCAGACCGACGGAGGCGATCGGGGTCTTCAGTTCGTGGCTGATGTTGGCGACGAAGTCGCGGCGCACCTCGTCGAGGCGGAAGGCTTCGGTGCGGTCTTCGGCCAGGAGCAGCACGTAGCGAGTGCCGAGCCGGGCCAGGCGCACCCGAAACCGCATGCTTGCGTCGCCGAACGGGCCGCGGGAGAGCACGAGGTCTTCGCTGATCGGCTCGCCGGTGCTGCGCACTCGTCGGGCGAGTTCGAGCAGTTCGGGATGCACGAGCTGATGGTTCCAGACCAGACCGAGAGTGAGGGCGCCCGGGCTGGTCTTGATGACGTTGTTGGACGGGTCAAGCACGACGCCGGCGGTCTCGAGGGCGTCGAGCACCTGGTCGATTCCGTCGGGCACGGCCGGGTTGACCACTTCGCTGGCGCGGCGTCCGTGCCGTTCGGCGACGTGCAACAGGGTCACGAAGCCAGCCCCGACGCCGAGGCCGAGTGCCAGCGACAGCAACACCAGCAACGTCGATTCCATAACCTACAGGTTACTGACACTCTGGGGCTCTACTTCGCAGCGAAGGCCGCCGGAGACCTGTACTTTAGAAAGTGTTCAAGACCACGGCACCTGCCGTTAACCTAAATCCGGCATTCTAGGTCGGAGGCCAAGGCGGGTCTCACAGGCCCGTGCGTGCCCGCGCGGCAAGGAAGGACCACAGCATGCGCGACGTATTCCAGCAGGAGCTGGCAGAAGTTCAACAACGACTAGTCGAGATCTCTCGGCTCGTCGCCATCTCGATGGACAAAGCCACTCGCGCCTTCAACGAGAGTGACGTCAGCCTCGCCGAAGAGGCCATCACCGAAGACGAGAAGATCGACGAACTCACGGTCGAGCTCGACGAGCTCGCGATCACCATTTTGGCCCGCCAGCAGCCGGTCGCCCGAGACCTGCGAATTGTCGTGAGTGCCCTGCGCATCAGCGCCTCCCTTGAGCGGATGGGCGACCTTTCGACGCACATCGCCCAGCTGGCCCGCTACCGTTTTCCCGACAAGGTCATTCCCAAGGGGCTGCGCGGCACGTTCGCCGAAATGGGCGCGCTCGACGTGGTCATCGCGAATATGCTCACCGAGCTACTCCTGCACCAGGACATGGCCCTCGCCGAGACCATTCGCAATGAAGACGACAAGGTCGACGCGCTGCACGTGAGCGTGTTCGACGCCGTGCTCGGCGAAACCTGGAAGGGGCTCGCCGCCGACACCGTCGATGCGACCCTGGCCAGCCGGTACCACGAGCGATTCGCCGACCACGCGGTGTCCATCGCGAAGAAGGTGCAGTACCTCGGCACGGGGGCCTGGCACCAGGACAACAACGACTGACTTATTGCACGTGAGAGGCCCCGGAGCATGCGCTCGCGGGGCCTTTTGCGTGAAACTGATGCCCCGCCCGGTTGCGGCACGGGTGAGCGCACCCGATATGGGTGGCCGCGCTCGGTTTGGCGGCACGGCACGCAGGACCGCGCCCGATATCGGTAGCCGCTACGGTAACTAACGAACGGGCGTAGCGCGCACCAGTTTCGGGCGCGCTCAGAACCTGCGGGCAGATAGAAGGCCCCGGAGCACCTGCTCCGAGGCCTTCTATGCGGGCTACTTCTTGTTGCCCTGGGCTGCGACGGCGGCAGCTCCGGCGGCGGCGGCCTCGGCGTCGAGGTACTCCCCCGGGCCAAGCGGCATGAAGTCTTCGCCGAGCCGATATACCAGCGGGATTCCGGTGGGGATGTTCAGTTCGGCGATGTCGGCGTCGCTGATGCCGTCGAGGTGCTTGACCAGGGCGCGCAGGGAGTTGCCGTGCGCGGTCACCAGGACGGTCTTGTTCGCCTGCAGGTCGGGCACAATGTCGGACTGCCAGTAGGGCAGCATCCGCTCGACGACGTCTTTGAGGCATTCGGTGCGGGGAAGGTCGTCGCCGAGGTCGGCGTAGCGCGCGTCGTGCGCCTGCGAGAACTCGCTGGAGTCGTCGAGCACGGGCGGCGGGGTGTCGTAGGAGCGGCGCCACAGCATGAACTGCTCCTGGCCGAACTTGGCCTGGGTGGCCGCCTTGTCGAGGCCCTGCAGTCCGCCGTAGTGGCGTTCGTTGAGGCGCCAGGAGCGCTTGACCGGGATCCACGAGCGGTCGGCTTCTTCGAGCGCGAGGTTCGCGGTCTGGATGGCGCGGGACAGCAGGCTGGTGTGCAGCACGTCGGGCAGCAGGCCGGCGTCCTTGAGCAGTACACCGGCGCGCGCGGCTTCGGTGGCACCCTGCTCGCTGAGGCGAACGTCCACCCAGCCGGTGAACAGGTTCTGCTGATTCCAGGTGCTTTGGCCGTGGCGGAGGAGGACGAGTGTGTAGGGGGCAGACATGTGCCCACTCTATCGAGCGTGGGTGACGCAGTTGCGCCGGAGCGCACCCGCCGGCGGGGGCTAATTCAGGAAAACTGGTCACAACGGATGCCGCCACCCGCGCCGACACGCGGGAAGCAGCATCCGTCACAGAAGAGTTCCTGAATAAGCCATCGAAAGTCGGCGAGCCCGGGGACCCTGGAAGGTCAGCGAACGGGGGCGCGGACTCCGAGGCGGGGCAGGCGGGGAATGTCGGCGACCGACCCGGCGGACTGCGGCACGATGATCTCCTGGCCGGCCGAGATGGAGATGCCCTCGGACTCGACGTAGAGCGTCGATGCGCCCGGGATGGTGCGCTTGATCACGGCGAGCGCGATCGGTCCGAGCTCATAGTGGATGGCACTGGACGTGATGCTGCCGACAACGACCCGTTCGGGCTCGGCTTCGGGCCGGACGCGGTCGGCCTGCACCGGGTCGCCGGGCGCGGGCAGAACGCCTTCCGACCCGTCGAGGTGCAGCATGACCAGGCGGCGCGGCGGGTGGCCGAGGTTGTGCACCTTGGCCACGGTTTCCTGTCCGCGGTAGCAGCCCTTGCTGAGGTGCACGGCGGTGCGCAGCCAGTCCAGCTCGTGCGGGAGGCTCTTCTCATCGACCTCCCGGGCCCGGCGCGGACGCCACGCGGCGATGCGCAGCGCCTCGAGCGCGAGCAGTCCGGCCGGTTTTACCAGCGAAGCAGATGCTGCAGCGCCGGTTGGGACTGGGGCGGCCGAGTCGGAGGCGGGCGCTGTTGCGGCGGGCGTGGCGGACTCGGGCCTGACGGTCAGGGCGCCGGCGGCGAGTGCGTCACGCAGGGCGGGGAGGCTGGCGCGGGCCACGAGGGTCTCGGTGTAGGTCCAGCGGGTTCCGGGATGCTCGGGCGCCTCGGCATACTGATAGCCGCCTCGGGCGACGGCGGCCCAAGGATCCAGCCAGGTCAGCGGCACGCCGTTCGGGGCGGCGGCGGTGATGCCAACGGAGGCGGGGGCATCACTCATGGCGCCGATGGTGGCGTAGGCGAGGGTGTGGTCGACGACCTGCACCCGCAGCATGAACTTCATGCGGTCGAGGAAGGTTTGCAGGCCGGGCAGCTCGGCGGCCTCAACGAGGAGCCAGGTTTCGACGCCGTCATCGAGCACGCGGACGGCGTACTGAAGGTGTCCGTTGGGGTCGAGCAACAGCATCTCGGTGGATTCGCCGGGGGCGAGGGTTTTGAGTTCCTGGCTGGCGATGGAGTTGAGCCAGCTGAGACGGTCGGGGCCGGCGACGGAAAGCACGCCGCGGTGCGAGAGGTCGACGATGGCGTGTCCGGCGACGAGCGAGCGTTGTTCGATCATGGGGTTGCCGTAGTGCGCGGCGACGCCGGCATCGATTCCCGCGGATTGCACCGCGCCGGGCAGTCCGAGCAGCGGTGAGACGGTTGTTGCCGGGTCAGTCATGGCGCTCAATTCTGCCGATCCGGGTTGACGGTCGGCGATCGTGCTTGGGGGCGTGCTCGTTGGCACGGCTCATGCACTAACAACACTACGGCCCGCGGATTTATTCGACAGGCGAGCCGGGTCGCGGCCCGACCGGGCCCACCCTACGGCAGCGGGCTCATGATCCATCATGGGCCCGCTGCCCGGGCCCGGGCGAAAGAGGAGGGTGCGCGCTGCTGGGCCCACCTTATGACCGCGGGCCCAGTTTATAAACTGGGCCCAGGGGCGGAGCCCAAGCCCCGTCCCGATTAGGAAGGGACTACTGGACCCGGGCGAGGCGGCCGGAGGCGTGGGTGCGCAGGTTCTGGCCCAGGGCGGCGATGTCCCAGGCCCAGAGCAGGTCATTGTCGACCAGGCCGTAGAGGCGGGTGGCGGCCGCGTAGGGCTTGGATCCGGCGGTGCGCAGCACGGCATCCGTGGCGAGGTCGATACGGGGGCCCTTTACCTGGCCGAGGTAGAGTTCGGCGACGCCGCCGGGATGCACGAGCGTGACCTCGATGTCGAAACCACCGTCACGATTGCGCAACGTTTCAACGGCCGCCGCCGAGGTGAACGGGCGCTCCCCCGTGCCCGGCAGCATGCCGGGCCCCGGGTCGCCGTCACCCTGGTGACGGCTGAGCCGCCAGTAACCGGTTTCGGTGACCAGCGGGAGCTTCTCATCGGACAGCATCTCGGGCGGCAGCGTCGGGGCCGGCGTGGCGACATCCGTTTCAGAGGGAGCGTTTTGTTCAGCCAAAGCGGATGCGGCATCCGCCTCCAGAGCAGCGCCAGAATCAGAAGCGCCCTCGGACTCGGGCACAGCGGTATCCGATTCAGAGGCGGCCGCAGCCAGCGGCTCCAGCCAGGTGTACGAGCTGTAGTTCAGGTGCGGCAGGCCGTCGTGGCTGAAGCTGATGCGGTGGCCGAAGGTACGGCTGACCGACTCCTCGCCGATTTTGTATTCGAGCACACCGGAACCTTCCCAGACTCCGATCAGCCAGGAGAGTGGAACAAGTTCGGACGGCAAACCGACCGGAAGGTCAAACATGCTTACTTACCGCTGCCCCCGGAACAGCTTGAAAACGACCATGCCGGATACCCAGGCGATCGACAAGCTGGCCAGTCCGAGCAGGCCTAAAAAGAAAAGTTCCAGCGCTAACAGATCCATGCTGCGAGTCTAGCGGGAGCTCAGAGCAGAGCGACCACAATCGTCGCCGCGACGAGGATCACGAGGGCACCGGCGATGCTCAGCGTGACCCGTTTCACGTAACCTTCTTTGGTTCCGGTGGCGATCTGCAGTCCGAGCGTGACGAGCGTGCAGCCTGCCAGGGTGAGCCCGAACCAGCCGAGCGCCGACGCCGGGGTGGCGAGCAATCCGGTGAGAATGGCCCCCACAATCGCCAGTAACCACACGGTCGCGATCGTTCTCCAGTGCCAGCTCACGTCTCTATTGTGCCTGAACGGTCGCATCCCGTGGCACGCTAGTATGAAATTCGAGACACTTGGAGGGCGCCCGTGGCGCAGTTGTTGATCCTGACCTCGGCGGCCAACAATGACGTACTCCCCGCCCTGGCGTTGCTGTCACACAGCGCGAAACTGATTCCCGCCCAGGCGGATCAGCTCATTCACGCCCCGGATTCCGATCTGATTTTGGTGGATGCCCGCAGCAACCTCGCCGCGGCCAAGTCGCTCTGCCAGATTCTGCGCACGATGGGCACCATTACTCCCCTGCTTCTCGTCATTACCGAGGGCGGACTGGCCGCGGTCAGTCCGGACTGGGGCGTCGACGATGTCATTCTCGACACGGCCGGCCCAGCCGAAGTGGATGCCCGTATCCGCCTGAGCATCGGCCGGCTCGCCCAGACCGTGCCCTCGAACACGATCCGCGCGGCCGGAGTCGTGATCGACGAGGCGAGCTACTCGGCCAAGGTGCACGGAAAACCGCTCGACCTCACCTATAAGGAGTTCGAACTGCTGCGGTTCCTGGCCGCGCATCCGTCACGGGTGTTTACCCGTGAACAGCTCTTGAGCGAGGTCTGGGGCTACGACTATTTCGGCGGCACTCGCACGGTCGACGTGCACGTGCGGCGCCTGCGCGCCAAGCTGGGCGACCAGGAATCGCTCATCGGCACCGTACGCAACGTCGGCTACCGGTTCAATGTGCACGAGGAAAACGATGAGCGAGTTCCCAATTCTCTCCGCGCTTAGTAAAACGGATGCCGCCGGGCTGACCGAATTCCACCGCATCGCCGCGGAGGCGCTCGCCTTCGACGGCTACGCGCCCTTCAATGAGC
The DNA here is from genome assembly GCF_004403155.1 of Cryobacterium sp. Hh7. Taxonomy (NCBI): domain Bacteria; kingdom Bacillati; phylum Actinomycetota; class Actinomycetes; order Micrococcales; family Microbacteriaceae; genus Cryobacterium; species Cryobacterium sp. Hh7. Next base: position 37,061 of record NZ_SOHG01000061.1, read on the forward strand.
AGGGGCTGTTCGACCTGCACAGCGGCCTGCGGACCGCTTATTTGGTGCGATCGAATGACCTCTTGGTGGGGGCGGCGCTGGCTGGGCGCGGCGAAATCGACCTGGTTATTACGCCGGAGTGTCGCCGAAGCGGGTACGGACGGGCGGCATGGGGCGAACTCGGCGCGCTCGAGCCCGGCGAGATGACCGCGTGGTCGCACGGCGACCACCCCGGCGCGCGCGCCTTGGCGGTCGAGCTGAACTTCGTCGCGGTGCGAACCCTTTTGGAATTGCGCAAGTCATTGCCGGACACCGAGGAGTCGGCATCCGTTTCCCTGGATGGCGCAGGCATTTCGGCGTTTCGGCCAGGCCTGGACGATGCGGAGTGGGTTGACCTGAACGCGCTCGTGTTTGCGACGCACCCGGAACAGGGCGCTATTACCGAGGCCGACCTGGCAGCGCGACAGGCCGAATCGTGGTTCAGCAGCGACGACTTTCTGATTCTGCGGGACGTTGACGGTCGCATGATCGGCTACAACTGGCTGAAGATTGACGGGGCGATCGGCGAGATCTATGTGATCGGGGTGCATCCGGATGCCGCCGGTCACGGCTTCGGCCGCGCGCTCATGCAGGCGGGGCTTCAGCGCTTGCACGCTGCCGGCTGCAGTACAGCCGCCCTCTACGTGGAGGCCGACAGTGCCGGCGCCGTGCACCTGTATCGGTCGCTCGGTTTCACCGACCACACGGTCGACGTGCAGTACCGCCGCCTCGCCGGCTGAGGCCATTTCACCCGGTCGGGGCCGACTCGCAGGGTAACACCGGCGAGTTAATCCGGTCGACACGCCAAATAGTCAACGGCTCAGAGAATATTTCGTCAGACGTTCACCCGGTTCGTCGCGGTGGCGTGACCAAGGGTGTCAGGATGGACAGATGGACGGCGAAATCACCCAGGCAGACTCCGGTCTCACAGACTTTGATGACGACTTTGACCCACTTTTCGGAAAACTCGACCCGGCGCTGCCCGCCGACCGCTACCTCGACCGGGAGCTCAGCTGGCTCGCGTTCAACCAGCGCGTGCTGGAACTGGCCGAGGACGAGTCCCTTCCGGTGCTGGAACGCACCAACTTTCTCGCCATCTTCGCCAGTAATCTCGACGAATTCTTCATGGTGCGCGTCGCCGGCCTGAAGCGCCGCATCCTCACCGGTCTGGCCGTGCCGACCAACGTCGGCCGGGCCCCGCAGGACGTACTCAGCGATATCTCGGCGATCGCCCACGACCTGCAGGAACGCCACGCACGCGCTTTTCAGAACCTGGTGCGGCCCGCCATGGCCACGGCCGGCGTCGACGTCGTCGACTGGCAGAGCCTCGGCGACGCCGACCGTCGCTCGCTGCGCACCTACTTCTCCAACCAGATCTTTCCGGTGCTGATGCCCCTGGCTGTCGACCCGGCGCATCCGTTCCCCTATATCTCCGGTCTCTCCCTCAACCTGGCCGTGCGGGTGCGCAACACCAAAACGGGCAAGCAAGAGTTCGCCCGGCTCAAGGTGCCACCGATGCTGCCGCGCTTCGTGCGGGTCGACCGCACCGAGTCGGTCGATCGCATCCGCTATATCGCGCTCGAAGACCTCATCGCCAACCAGCTCGGCGACCTGTTTCCGGGCATGGAGATTCTGGAACACCACGTGTTTCGGGTCACCCGTAACGAAGACGTCGAAATCGACGAGGACGAGACCGAGAACCTGATCAAAGCGCTCGAGAAGGAGCTGCTGCGGCGCCGGTTCGGCCCGCCCATTCGACTGGAGATCACCGAGGACATGGACGAGGTCACCCTCGGGCTGCTCGTGCGCGAACTCGACGTGACCGAGCAGGAGGTCTACCACCTGCCGGCGCCGCTCGACCTCGGCGGACTGTTCGACCTGCGCATCGACCGCCCCGACCTGCACTTCGCCAAGCACGTACCGACCACGGCCGCGCAGCTGCTGCCGAGCGAGCCGAACGCCGAGCAGGACATTTTCACGGCCGTCGCGCGGCGCGACGTGCTGCTGCACCACCCGTACGAGTCATTCGCCACGAGCGTGCAGGCGTTTCTGGAGCAGGCCGCGGCCGACCCGAACGTGCTCGCCATCAAACAGACGCTGTACCGTACCTCCGGTGACAGCCCCATCGTCGAGGCGCTCATCGCCGCCGCCGACAGCGGCAAGCAGGTGCTCGCCCTGGTCGAGATCAAGGCACGGTTCGACGAGCAGGCCAACATCACCTGGGCACGCAAGCTCGAAAAGGCCGGCGTGCACGTCGTCTACGGACTGGTCGGCCTCAAAACGCACTGCAAGCTCGCCCTCGTGGTGCGCTACGAGAAAGGCGTTTTGCGGCACTACAGCCACATCGGCACCGGAAACTACAACCCGAAGACCAGCCGCATCTACGAAGACCTCGGCTTGCTGACAGCGGATGCCCAGGTCGGCAAGGACCTCACCCGCCTGTTCAACGAGTTGTCGGGTTACGCCATCGAGAAAAAGTTCAAGCGACTGCTCGTGGCTCCCCTGCATTTGCGCAAGGCCCTGCTCAAGCAGATCCAGGCGGAAACCGACAACGCCCTCTCGGGGGCGACCAGCGGCATCCGCATCAAGGTCAACTCGATGGTCGACGAGGACATTATCGACGCGCTGTACCGGGCCAGCCAGGCCGGCGTGCACGTCGACGTCTGGGTGCGCGGCATTTGCAGCCTCAAGCCGGGCGTTCCCGGCATGAGCGAGAACATTCGGGTGCGGTCGATTCTCGGCCGGTACCTCGAGCACTCGCGCATCTTCTCCTTTCACAACCTCGGGGACACGCAGGTGTTCATCGGCAGCGCCGACATGATGCACCGCAACCTCGACCGCCGGGTGGAGGCGCTCGTGCGACTGGTCGACCCGGAACATCTGCTCGAAATCGAGGCGCTGTTCGAACGGGCCATGGACGATCGAACCTCCAGTTGGTGGCTCGATGACACCGGTCACTGGACCCGCCACGACGTCGACGAGAACGGCGTGCACCTCAGCGACATGCAGAACCGGTTGATGCAGCAGATCAGTGCCCGCAAACGACCGCCGGCGCGGCGCTGATGGCGCTCAAGACCACCGACCCGAACGTGTACGCCGCCGGAGCCGTCTGCTGGCGCCTGATCGACGGCCGCATGCACGTGCTGCTCATTCACCGCACCGTGCACGGCGATGTCACCATCCCCAAGGGCAAGGTGGATCCGGGCGAGTCGCTGCCCCGCACCGCGGTCCGCGAGGTCGCGGAAGAGACCGGGCTGGACGTGGCGCTCGGGGTTCCGCTCGGGGTATCGCACTACGACATGCCCGACGGCCGCACCAAGATCGTGCACTACTGGGCCGCCGAAATCACGCCGGACGCGATCGCGCGGTCAACCTTCGTTCCCAACGGTGAGGTCGCCGCGATCGAGTGGGTGACCATCAAAAAGGCCCGCAGCTACCTGAGTTACCCGGCCGATGTCGAGATTCTCGAGACGTTCTCCGCCCTCGTCGACTCCGGCGTCACCCGCACGTTCGCGCTGATCGCGCTGCGCCATGGCAAGGCTGCGCCGCGCACCGGCGCCGGCCCCGATGCGCGTCGTCCGCTGACGGCGCGTGGGGTGACGCAGGCAACGGGCCTCGTGGCCACGATCACGGCCTGGCGCCCGCTGCGCATTATCTCGAGCACGGCCGTGCGGTGCGTCACGACGGTGGCTCCGCTCGCCGCCGCTACGGGCATCCCGATCAAGCAGACGGATCTGATCAGCCAAGACGCGCTCGAAAGCGGTGAAGCGGATGTGCGCTCCATCGTCGGCAAGCGCGTACGCTCCCGCAAAACCGCTGTTTTCTGCAGCCACGGGCCGGTGCTGCCGGAGATCATGCGGGAAATCGCGCTGGCGACCGGGAGCCAGCCGACCACGGCGCTGTTCGACGCCGCAGACCTCGACACCGGCGGGTTCTCGATCGTGCACCTGTCGTCGGAGAACCCGGCCGCGGGCATCCTGGCCATCGAGACGTTCCGCGCAACCGCCTGACCCGCGTTTCGCGGGCCCGCTCGCTTTGGTCGATGGCGGTCTCGCGAAGCGTCGCTACGGGATCGGAACGGGAGTGATGCCGAACTGGGCGAGGCCGGCTGCGCCGCCGTCTTCGGCGGTGAGCACCCAGATGCCATCCTTGTGCACGGCGATACTGTGTTCCCAGTGCGCTGCGGCCTTGCCGTCGCTGGTGGCAACGGTCCAGTCGTCGTCCCGGGTGTAGGTATCGATCGATCCGAGCACGACCATCGGCTCGATGGCGACGACGAGGCCCGGCTTCACATCCGGACCCTTGGGGCGTACGCGGTAGTTGAACACGGGCGGAGCCTCGTGCATCGAACGGCCGATGCCGTGGCCGACATAGTCGGTCAGGATGCCGTAACTGCCCTGCGACTCCACGTAATCTTCGATGGCTTCGCCGACCTCGTTCAGGTGGCGCGCGGTGTGCAGCCGGGCGATGCCGTGCCACAGGGACTGCTCGGTGACATCGGACAGCTTCTGACGCTCAGCCACGACCTCGGGCCGCGACGCGTCCGGCAGCACGAAGCTGAACGCGGCGTCGCCGTTCCAGCCCTCGATAATGGCTCCGCTGTCGATCGAGACGATGTCGCCGGCCGCGAGGCGTCTCCCGGAGGGGATGCCGTGCACGACGTCGTCGTTCACTGAGGCACACACTGTGTGGTGATATCCGGCTTCGAGCTTGAAGTTCGGCTTGCCGCCGAGCGCGACGATGGCGGCCTCGGCCGCAGCGTCGAGTTCGAGGGTGGTGGCCCCGATCACCATGGCCGCGCGGGCGGCCGCGAGCGATGCCGCGGTGGCCAGGCCCGGCGCGACCATGAGGCGCAGCTGGGCGGGGTTCTTGTAGATGGAACGACCAAAACTCACTGATTTCCTACAAACTAGCTCCGAGAAGGGGAGCGATCTTTTCTTATTTAGGTGGTGGTGCAGATGATGATGGGCCGAGTCAGGCCCAGCCCCAAACGGGTATTAGAGCGTGCTGCTGTCGGGGCGCAGGCCGCCCTCGGCCAGGGCCGCGAGGATGCGGTCGGTGACCGCCTCAACGGCGCCCAGACCATCGATCGTGACGACGAGGCCACGAGCGCTGTACACATCGATCAGCGGAGCGGTCTGCTCCGCGTAGACGTCCAGACGATGACGGATGACGTCGGCCGTATCGTCCGCGCGGCCCTGCTCGGCCGCACGCTTCAGCAGCCGCGCGACGACCTCGTCAGTGTCGGCGGTGATGAGAACGACGACGTCGAGCTGGGTGCCCGCTGCACTTAGCAGACGGTCGAGCTCAGCGACCTGGTCGGTCGTGCGCGGGTAGCCGTCAAGCAGAAAGCCGTCGGCAGCATCCGCTTCGTTGAGCCGGTCAGCGACAATGGCGTTGGTGAGGGTGTCGGGAACGTATGCCCCGGCGTCCATGAACGACTTGACCTCGACCCCCAGCGGGGTGTTGTTGGTCACGTTGTAGCGAAAGATGTCGCCGGTGGAGATGGCGGGAATATCGAAGGCGAGCGCCAAGCGCTCCGCCTGGGTGCCTTTGCCAGCGCCGGGCGGGCCGATCAGTAGTAAGCGCGTCATTTAAGAAGCCCCTCATAGTGTCGCTGTTGCAGTTGCGAGTCGATCTGCTTGACCGTCTCGAGCCCCACGCCGACGATGATGAGAATACTCGCGCCGCCGAACGGAAAGTTCTGGTCGGCGCCGATAACCGAGAATGCGACGAGTGGAATCAACGCGATAAAGCCCAGGTAGAGCGAGCCCGGAAGCGTGATGCGGGTCAGCACGAAGTCGAGGTACTCGGCGGTCGGGCGGCCGGCGCGGATGCCGGGAATGAATCCGCCATACTTCTTCATATTGTCGGCGACTTCTTCGGGGTTGAACGTGATCGCCACGTAGAAGTAGGTGAAGCCGATGATCAGGAAGAAGTACATGGCCATGTACAGCGGCTGGTCCCCACCGGTGAGGTTGTTGGAGATCCAGACGACCCAGGCCGGAGCCTCGGTGCCGGCGGCCGGCTGGTTGAACTGCGCGAGCAGGGCAGGCAGGTACAGCAGAGAGGAGGCGAAGATCACGGGGATCACGCCGGCCATGTTGACCTTGATCGGAATATAGGTGTTGTTGCCGCCGTAGGTGCGACGCCCCACCATGCGTTTGGCGTACTGCACCGGTATTCGCCGCTGGGATTGCTCGACGAAGACCACGCCGGCGACCACCAGAATTCCGACGATCAGCACGATGATGAGGGTGTCGAGGCCCTGCTGCTGGCCGATGGACCCGAGCGATCCGGGGAACAAAGCTGCGATCGAGATGAAGATCATGAGCGACATGCCGTTGCCGACGCCGCGTTCAGTGACGAGCTCACCCATCCACATGATGACGCCGGTGCCGGCGGTCATCGTGATGACCATGAGCATAATGGCGTACCAGGCGTCGTTGGTGATCAGCTGCGTGCACTCGGTGCTGGCGGATGTGCCAAACAAGGCGCCGCTGCGGGCGACAGTGATCAGCGTGGTCGACTGCAGAATGCCGAGGGCGATCGTGAGGTAGCGGGTGTACTGGGTCAGTGTGCTCTGACCGGAGGCACCCTCCTTATAGAGGGTGTCGAAGTGGGGGATGACCACGCGCAGCAGCTGCACGATGATCGAGGCCGTGATGTACGGCATAATTCCGAGGGCGAACACGCTGAGCTGGAGCAGGGCGCCACCGCTGAACAGGTTGACGAGCTCGTAGAGGCCGCTCGATCCCTGGTTGGCTGCCAGACACAGCTGCACGTTGCCGAAGTCCACGAACGGGGCCGGGATGAACGAGCCCAAGCGGAACAGAGCAATAATGCCCAGGGTGAAGCCGATCTTCTTGCGAAGGTCGGGTGTGCGGAAGATCCGCGCAATGGCGCTGAACAAAAAGGCCTCCAGATATTTACGCAGACCGACCCGCGCGGGTCGACTTAAAACGATCGAGCTTGTCGAATCACACCAAACGATTTAACTCGATTGACGGATTCGACAAGCTCGATGGAGCGTCTACGGGTTTACTTTACAGATCCGCCCGCGGCAACAATTTTCTGCTCGGCTGAAGCAGAGACCTTGTCGACCGTCACGTTCAGCTTAACGGTAATCTCACCGGTACCGAGAACCTTGACTTTTTCGTTGTCACGAACCGCACCCTTGGCGATCAGGCTGGCGATGGTGACATCGCCGCCGTTCGGGTAGAGCAGTTCGAGCTTTTCCAGGTTGACAACCTGGTACTCGACGCGGAACGGGTTCTTGAATCCACGCAGTTTCGGGGTGCGCATGTGCAGAGGCATCTGCCCACCCTCGAAGCCGACGCGTACGCTGTAACGCGCTTTCGTGCCCTTGGTGCCTCGACCCGCGGTCTTACCCTTGGATCCTTCACCACGGCCAACGCGCATGCGGGCCTTCTTCGCTCCGGGAGCCGGGCGAAGGTGGTGTACCTTCAGCACGTGCTCGCGGGGCTCAGTCGGCTCGGCTGCAACGGGGGCCTTCTTCGGTGCTGCGGCCTTTTTGGGGGCAGCGGCCTTCTTCGTGGCGGGCTTGTCGGCTACCTTGGTAGCTTCCTTCTCGTCAGCCATTAGTCAATCTCCTCGACCTTTACGAGGTGAGCGACGGTGTTGACGTAGCCACGGTTCTGCGAGTTGTCCTCGCGGATCGTAACGGCGCCAATGCGTCGCAGACCCAGGCTGCGAAGAGTGTCGCGCTGGTTCTGCTTCTCACTAATTTTGGACTTGATCTGTGTGATCTTCAGCTGGGCCATCAGGCACCTGCCTTCGCGGTTGCGGCTGCTGCAGCTGCAGCAGCGTCGGCACGCAGGAAACGGGCCGGAGCCACGTCTTCATAGGCCAGGCCGCGGCGAGCCGCAACCGCACGCGGCTCTTCGAGCTGGTGCAGTGCCTCGACCGTGGCGTGCACGATGTTGATGGTGTTCGACGAACCGAGCGACTTGCTCAGCACGTCGTGGATGCCAGCGCATTCGAGTACGGCGCGCACCGGGCCACCGGCGATAACGCCGGTACCTGCTGCTGCCGGACGAAGCAGAACGACGCCGGCTGCAGCCTCACCCTGTACGGGGTGCGGGATGGTCAGGCCAACGCGAGGAACGCGGAAGAAGTTCTTCTTCGCCTCTTCGACGCCCTTGGAGATAGCGGTAGGGACCTCGCGGGCCTTACCGTATCCAACGCCGACCAGTCCGTTACCGTCGCCGACAACGACGAGAGCGGTGAAGCTGAAGCGACGACCACCCTTGACGACCTTCGACACGCGGTTGATGGTGACGACGCGCTCCAGGAACTGGCTCTTGTCGGCATCGCGGCTTCCGCGGTCCTTGTTCGGGTTGCGCTCACGGCCACCACGACGAGCCTCGCGGGGCTCGTTCTGCGGCGGGGTCGTGGACGCAGCGGTTTCAACCGGTGCAACCGCAACGGCCTCAACAGGTGCTGTGGTTTCGATCTTTTCAGTGCTCACAGGTTCAATCCACCCTCTCGAGCTCCTTCAGCGATGGCAGCGACGCGTCCTGCGTACTTGCTGCCACCACGGTCAAATACAACGGCTTCGATGCCGGCGGCTTTCGCACGTTCAGCAACGAGCTCACCGACCTTGCGGGCCTTGGCGGTCTTGTCACCATCGAAGGTGCGCAAGTCCGTTTCGAGCGTGGATGCCGACGCAAGGGTGAAGCCCTTGCTATCGTCGACGACCTGCACGAATACGTGGCGAGCCGAGCGCGTGACGACGAGGCGCGGGCGAAGCGCCGTTCCCTCGATCTTCTTGCGAAGACGGGTGTGTCGACGTCCGCGGGCTGCGGCCTTGCTCTTGCCTCTAGTTCCGAGTCCCATGGCTACTTACCGCTCTTTCCGGCCTTGCGGCGAACAATCTCGCCGGCGTAACGCACACCCTTGCCCTTGTAGGGCTCTGGCTTGCGAATCTTACGGATGTTGGCGGCAACCTCGCCGACGGCCTGCTTGTCGATTCCGCTGACCGTGAGCTTGTTGACGCTCTCCACGGTCAGAACGATGCCGACGGGCGGCTCGACGACGACCGGGTGCGAGAAGCCGAGGGCGAACTCAACAGAGGTGCCCTTCTGCGCCGCGCGGTAACCGGTACCGACGATTTCGAGACCCTTGGTGTAACCAACGGTTACGCCGATGATCTGGTTGTTGATCAGGGTGCGAGTCAGACCGTGCAGCGAACGCGACTGGCGTTCGTCGTTCGGACGGGTGACGAGAACGTGACCGTCCTCGATCGACACCGTGATGGGGTTGGAAACGACGAGCGCGAGCTCGCCCTTCGGGCCCTTGACGGAGACGGCCTGGCCGTCAGCCACAACCGTGACCCCGGCAGGGATCGGGATGGGGAGTCTTCCAATACGTGACATTCTCAGTTACCACACGTAGGCGAGAACTTCTCCGCCTACGCCCTTCTTCTCAGCCTGGCGGTCGGTAAGCAGACCGCTGGAGGTGGACAGGATGGCAACGCCGAGGCCGCCGAGAACCGTGGGGATCTCAGTCGACTTTGCGTACACGCGCAGGCCGGGCTTGGAAACCCGCTTGATGCCGACGATGGAACGCTCACGGTTCGGACCGAACTTGAGGTCCAGCGTGAGGGTCTTGCCTACTGTTGCATCCTTGACGGTCCAGGCAGAGATATAACCCTGTGCCTTGAGGATGTCAGCGATGTGCGCTTTCAATTTGCTATGCGGCATCGACACTGTGTCGTGGTACGCCGAGTTAGCGTTGCGCAGTCTGGTCAGCATGTCTGCGACCGGATCTGTCATTGTCATTTTGTGGTGCCTTTCTCGCCTGGTTTCATCATCCGTTACGCGAATGACGACCTGTGGTGGTGAGGAAACCGATCGGTTGAACGGCTTCCGGGGTGAAAATCTGTGTGCGCCTGGCATTTCTGCACGGCGGGACCAACCATGAGTTGGGAGCTCGCAAGCGCAAGCTCCCAACTCTAGTTGAAAAACGCTACTTCTGTGCGTCGGCCGTCTTGAACGGGAAGCCGAGCGCCTTGAGCAGCGCGCGACCCTCATCGTTGGACTTCGCGGTCGTAACAACCGTGATGTCCATACCGCGAACGCGGTCAATGCGGTCCTGGTCGATTTCGTGGAACATAACCTGCTCGGTCAGACCGAAGGTGTAGTTGCCCGCACCATCGAACTGCTTGTCGGACAGGCCGCGGAAGTCACGGATGCGAGGAAGGGCCAGGCTGAGCAGCCGGTCCAGGAACTCCCACATGCGGTCGCCACGAAGGGTGACGTGGGCGCCGATGGGCTGTCCCTCACGCAGTTTGAACTGCGCGATGGACTTGCGAGCCTTGGTGACCTGCGGCTTCTGGCCGGTGATCTTGGTGAGGTCAGAAACCGCACCGTCCATCACCTTGCCGTCGCGTGCTGCTTCTCCGACACCCATGTTGACGACAATCTTCGTCAGGGTGGGGATACGGTGCACGTTGGTGAAGCCGAGTTCCTCGGAGAGCTTGGCACTGATCTCATCGCGGTACTTCTGCTTCAGACGCGGCAGGGCCTTGACGGGCGCGGTGCCCTCAGGGGCGGTGCCGGTAACGGTGTCAGTCATTAGAGGTCCTTCCCTGACTTCTTGGCGTAACGAATGCGGACCGTCTTGGTGACGCCGTCCTTCGTTACCTCTTCCTGGCGGAAGCCGACGCGGGTCGGCTTCTTGGTCTCCGGGTCGACGATGGCAACGTTGGACACGTGGATGGCGGCTTCGAAGGTCTCGATGCCACCCGTCTTGGTGCCGCGCTGGGTCTGTCCGACGCGAACGTGCTTGGTCACGAAGTTGATGCCCTCAACGAGGACACGGTTCTTCTCGACGTCGACGGAGATGATCTTGCCCTGCTTGCCACGGTCTCCGCCGCGAGCCTGGCTGCGGCCGCTGATGACCTGTACGAGGTCACCCTTTTTGATTCTGGCCATGATTAAATAACCTCCGGTGCCAGCGAGATGATCTTCATGAACTTCTTGTCGCGAAGCTCGCGACCGACCGGTCCGAAGATTCGGGTGCCGCGGGGGTCACCGTCTGCCTTCAAGATCACTGCAGCGTTCTCATCGAACTTAATGTAGGAGCCGTCTGGACGACGGGTTTCCTTCTTGGTGCGAACGATGACAGCTTTGACGATGTCACCCTTCTTGACGTTTCCGCCCGGGATTGCATCCTTGACCGTGGCGACGATGACGTCGCCCAGGCCGGCGTAACGACGGCCTGAGCCACCGAGAACGCGGATGGTCAAGAGTTCCTTGGCGCCGCTGTTGTCGGCAACCCGTACTCGTGATTCTTGCTGAAGCACTTTATAACTCCTTTACGTCAAGTAAGCGCGAGGCTTACTTGGCCTTCTCAAGAATCTCGACCAGGCGCCAGCGCTTGGAGGCGCTAAGCGGACGGGTCTCACTGATCAGGACCAGGTCGCCGATGCCGGCGGAGTTCGCCTCATCGTGCGCCTTCAGCTTGGATGTACGGCGGATGACCTTGCCGTACAACGGGTGCTTCACGCGGTCTTCGACCACGACAATGATGGTTTTGTTCATCTTGTCGCTGGTCACGTAACCACGCAGCGTCTTGCGGTAACCGCGAACGAGAGCTTCTGCCTCGGCTGCGACGACCGTTTCGTCAGTCTTCGCCATGACTAGGCCTCCTTCGTCTCGACGGTCTCGGCTGCAGCGTCGTCCGTGGACTCGTCTGCGGCCTTGGCCTTCTTGGTTTTCTTGTCGGCCTTCTCAGCCTTGGCCGGAGCCGGGACTGCGACCGGGGTCGCACGAATGCCCAGCTCGCGCTCACGGAGAACCGTGTAGATGCGAGCGATATCGCGCTTGACCGCGCGGAGGCGGCCGTGGCTCTCGAGCTGACCGGTGGCCGACTGGAAGCGCAGGTTGAACAGCTCTTCCTTGGCCTTCTTCAGCTCTTCGAACAGCTTCTCATTGTCAAAAGTGTCGAGCTCGACTGGGGCGAGCTCCTTGGTTCCGATCGCCATTATGCGTCGCCCTCCTCGCGCTTGATGATGCGTGCCTTGAGGGGCAGCTTGTGAATTGCACGGGTAAGTGCCTCTTTCGCAACGGCGTCGGTGACACCACTGAGCTCGAAGAGAACGCGACCCGGCTTGACGTTGGCAACCCACCACTCGACCGAACCCTTACCGGAACCCATGCGGGTTTCGGCCGGCTTCTTGGTCAGCGGGCGGTCGGGGTAGATGTTGATCCACACCTTTCCGCCACGCTTGATGTGACGCGTCATGGCGATACGAGCGGACTCGATCTGACGGTTGGTCACGTACGCGGGGGTCAGCGCCTGGATGCCATAGTCACCGAAGGAGACCGTGGTGCCACCAGTAGCGTGGCCGGTACGACCCGGGTGGTGCTGCTTGCGGTGCTTGACTCTACGTGGAATCAACATTATTTAGCCTCAACTCCTGCTGCGACCGGTGCCGCTGCCGGAGCATCTGCACGAGGTGCACGGCGCGGTCGATCGTCACGACGCTCGGGGCGGGACGACTTAGCGTTGGCCTGCTCGCGAGCGAGTTCCTTGTTGGTGATGTCGCCCTTGTAGATCCAGACCTTCACGCCGATGCGGCCGAAGGTGGTCTTGGCTTCGTAGAAGCCGTAGTCGATGTTCGCGCGAAGCGTGTGCAGAGGCACCCGGCCTTCGCGGTAGAACTCGCTGCGGCTCATCTCGGCGCCACCCAGACGACCGGACACCTGGATGCGAACACCCTTGGCGCCGGCGCGCTGTGCGCCCTGCAGGCCCTTACGCATCGCGCGGCGGAAAGCCACACGTGCGGAGAGCTGCTCGGCGATACCCTGCGCGACCAGCTGGGCATCCTGTTCGGGGTTCTTGACCTCGAGGATGTTCAGCTGAATCTGCTTGGCGGTGAGCTTCTCCAGGTCAGAGCGGATGCGCTCGGCCTCCGCGCCGCGGCGACCAATCACAATGCCCGGACGGGCGGTATGAATGTCAACGCGAACGCGGTCACGAGTGCGCTCGATCTCGATGCGGCTGACGCCGGCACGGTCGAGGCTGGTGCTCAGCAGGCGACGAATCTTGACGTCTTCTGCGACAAAGTCAGCGTAACGCTGACCCGGCTTGGTCGAGTCAGAGAACCAACGCGATACGTGATCGGTGGTGATTCCCAGACGGAAGCCATAGGGGTTTACTTTCTGACCCATTACTTCGTACCCTCCTCAGGAGTGGTGAGCACAACCGTGATGTGGCTGGTGCGCTTCTTGATTTCGAATGCGCGACCCTGGGCACGAGCCTGGAAACGCTTGAGGGTCGTACCCTCGTCGACGAATGCCCGGCTGATGAACAGGTCCTGCTCGTCCAGATACGTGTTGGCTGCATCTGCCTTGACCCGGGCGTTGGCGATGGCCGAGGCCACCAGCTTGTACACCGGATCGGATGCGCCCTGGGGCGCAAACTTCAGAATTCCCAGCGCTTCATGCGCCTGCTTGCCGCGGATCATGTCAACGACGCGACGAGCCTTCTGGGGGGTAACGCGGATGTGACGCACGCGTGCGATCGACTCCACCATTTCTTCTCCTCCTTCACGTCCCCGCGCTAGCGGCGACGGCCCTTCTTGTCGTCCTTCACGTGTCCACGGAAGGTGCGGGTGGGCGCAAACTCGCCGAGCTTGTGGCCGACCATGCTCTCGGTGACGAACACCGGGATGTGCTTGCGTCCGTCGTGCACTGCGATGGTGTGTCCGAGCATGTCGGGGATGATCATCGAGCGGCGCGACCAGGTCTTGATTACGTTCTTGCTCTTGGCTTCGTTCGCCGCGAACACCTTGCGAAGCAGGTGGTCGTCAACGAAAGGGCCTTTCTTAAGACTTCTTGGCATCGTCTACTCCTACTTACGCTTCTTGCCGACGGTGCGGCGACGAACAATGAGCTTGTCGCTTTCCTTATTCGGGTGGCGGGTGCGCCCTTCCTTCTGGCCCCAGGGGCTGACGGGGTGACGTCCACCGGACGTCTTACCCTCACCACCACCGTGCGGGTGATCGACCGGGTTCATGGCAACACCACGAACGGTCGGGCGAACGCCTTTCCAGCGCATACGTCCGGCCTTGCCCCAGTTGATGTTCGACTGCTCGGCGTTACCGACCTCGCCGATCGTCGCGCGGCAACGAGCATCCACGTTGCGGATTTCACCAGACGGCAGACGAAGCTGGGCGTAGACGCCCTCCTTCGCGACCAGACGAACGGATGCTCCAGCGGAGCGGGCCATCTTGGCGCCGCCACCCGGACGCAGCTCGATCGCGTGAATGATGGTACCGGTGGGGATGTTCTTCAACGGCAGGTTGTTGCCGGGCTTGATGTCAGCCCCGGCTCCCGACTCGATGATGTCGCCCTGGCTGAGCTTGTTCGGCGCGATGATGTAACGCTTCGTGCCGTCGATGAAGTGCAGGAGCGCGATGCGCGCCGTGCGGTTCGGGTCGTATTCAATTTCAGCGACGCGGGCGTTGACGCCGTCCTTGTCGTTGCGCTTGAAGTCGATCACGCGGTACTGGCGCTTGTGGCCACCACCGATGTGACGGGTCGTGATGCGGCCCTGGTTGTTACGTCCACCGGTCTTGGAGAGGGGACGCAGAAGCGACTTCTCCGGGGTGGAACGCGTGATTTCCGCGAAGTCGGCAACGGATGAACCGCGTCGACCCGGGGTCGTGGGCTTGTACTTACGAATAGCCATTAGTTATCCCTCTGCCTGTCGCTTAGCCGACGGCCGTGAAGATGTCGATGGAGCCAGACTTGAGCGTGACAATGGCACGCTTGGTGTCCTTGCGCTTGCCCATGCCGAACTTGGTGCGGCGAGTCTTGCCCACGCGGTTCAGGGTGTTGATCGAAGCGACCTGCACCTTGAAGATCTTTTCGATCGCGAGCTTGATCTCCGTCTTGTTCGAGCGGGGGTCAACGATGAAGGTGTACTTACCCTCGTCAATCAGGCCGTAGCTCTTCTCAGAGACAACCGGAGAGATGATGATGTCGCGGGGGTCCTTGTTGGTCGCGATAGTCATTATGCGGCCACCTCTTCCTTCTTGGTCTTGCTCTCCACAAACGCGTTGAACGCGGCGGTGGTGAAGACAATGTCGTCGCTGACGAGCACGTCGTAGGCGTTGAGCTGGTCCCACGAGAGGATGTGCACCGTCGGGATGTTGCGAATGCTGCGCAACGTGATCTCGTCGGTACGCTCAAGAACAACCAGCACGTGCTTGCTCGTGGCGATCTGCGAGAGCAGCTCCAGGGCAATCTTCGTGTTGGGGGTCTCAGCCGTGAACAGTGCCTCGACGATGTGCAGGCGGCCACCGCGGGCGCGGTCGCTCAGTGCACCCTTGAGGGCTGCGGCAATCATCTTTTTCGGGGTGCGCTGGTCGTAGCTGCGCGGGGTCGGTCCATGGACGATTCCACCACCGGTCATCTGAGGAGCGCGGATCGAGCCCTGACGAGCGCGACCGGTTCCTTTCTGCTTGAACGGCTTGCGGCCGGCACCGGAAACTTCTCCACGGCGCTTGACCTTGCTCGTTCCCTGGCGTGCGGCAGCGAGCTGCGCAACAACGACCTGGTGAATGAGAGGAATGTTGGCGGGAACGTCGAAGAGCTCGTCGGGAAGCTCGGCAGAGCCTGCCTTCTTGCCCTTGGCGTCAATGATGTCGAGTGCTGTAGCCATAAGGACTACGCTCCCTTCACTGCGTTGCGAACGAATACGAGGCGGCCACGAGCACCGGGAACGGCACCCTTGACGAGCATGAGGCCCTTATCGGCGTCAATAGCGTGCACCTTGAGGTTCAGCACGGTTACGCGCTCGCCACCCATACGACCAGCCATGCGCATGCCCTTGAAGACACGGCTCGGGGTCGAAGAAGCACCGATGGAACCGGGCTTGCGGTGGTTACGGTGCGAACCGTGTGAGGAGGAAACACCCTTGAAGTTGTGACGCTTCATAACACCGGCGAAGCCCTTACCCTTGCTGGTGCCCATGACGTCAACCTTGGTGCCGGCAGCGAAAACACCGTCAACGGTGAGCTCCTGGCCGAGGTTGTAGTCAGCGGCATCCGCGGTGCGGAGCTCGGTGATGTGGCGACGCGGCGTGACGCCGGCCTTGTCGAAGTGACCGGCAAGGGGCTTGTTGACCTTGCGCGGGTCGATGGGGCCAGCGGCGATCTGAACGCCGTTGTAGCCGTCGACGGCCTTGGTGCGAACCTGCGTGACAACGTTCGGCGCGATTTCGATGACGGTAACGGGAACAAGCTTATTGTTCTCGTCCCACACCTGGGTCATGCCGAGCTTCTTGCCAAGGAGACCCTTGGTGGTTTTGGTATCTGCGTAAGACATCGCGGGCCCTAGAGCTTGATCTCGATGTTGACGTCGGCCGGAAGGTCGAGGCGCATGAGCGAGTCAACAGCCTTCGGGGTCGGGTCGATAATGTCGATCAGACGCTTGTGGGTGCGCATTTCAAAGTGCTCCCGGCTGTCCTTGTACTTGTGAGGAGAACGGATGACACACACCACGTTCTTCTCGGTCGGAAGCGGCACCGGGCCGACGACTGTAGCGCCCGCACGGGTCACTGTGTCGACGATCTTGCGCGCCGAAATGTCGATGACCTCGTGGTCATACGACTTAAGTCGAATGCGGATCTTCTGTCCCGCCATGTCGAACTCTCTCTCTGTCGAGGCGTCTTACAGACAACGGCACTGTTTGCCGAGGTTGCATTGGACGCCGTAGTAGCACTGCTGCTGAAAGCACCACTGTTCAAATGTCAATTTGATTCACGTACGAATAAACGACGCTCATCATCAACGCCGACTCCCAGAGCAGAACCTGGGGGACGACACGGTTTTACCCACGCCGACCAGATCGTTGATTTATGCTGCGCTCTGCTCCCTGCGGCCTAGCCTGCGATCGTTGCTCTTGCGACAAGTGTTCTTCGTAGAGGGTGACGCGACTATGCACTGCCTGGCAGTGATTCCGGCGACGCGTAGCGCACGCCAAAAGTGTTGAACTAGAAGAGTCTGCCACACAGTTGCCACTTCGTGCAACCCGGGCGTGTCGCACGCGTCTCGTCAGCTCGTTCTTATCGGGCGATTCCCAGACGGAGGACCGCGGCCGGCCACGGTCCTGCACTCTGCTGCTCTGCTGCTCTGCTGCTCTGCTGCTCTGCTGCTCTGCTGCTCTGCTGCTCTGCTGGTCTGCTGGTCTGCTGGTCTGCTGGTCTGCTGGTCTGCGCGGGGCTAGCCCTGAATGCCGGCGACGACGCGCGGACTCTGGTCCGCGCAGCTCTTGGCGGCGGACTCGGTCAGCACTCGCTCGGCCATGATTTGACGCGACTGGTCGGAGAGGCCCGATGTCGGGTATTCGGCCAGCACCTTGGTGATGATTTCGGGGATCGACAGGGCGGCGTACTCTTCGAGACTGTTGCAGACCAACACGCTGTAGACGCTGACCGTGCTCGCCACGATGTCGTCGAGAATCTGCTGTTCCGTCTTCGCAGTCGGCGAGGGAATGGGCGTCGGCGCAAGCGTCGGGGTAGGAATCGCGCTCGGGGCCGGCGCGGACGCTTCCGGCCCAACGGCCGATTGGGCAGCGGGGGCGGACCCGACCAGTCGCGGCACGATCACCACGGCGAGGATGCCGACCACCAGGATCGCGATCGCCATCAGGATGCGCATTTCAAGTTTCGATATCTGCATGAGCAGACCATAACCGGATCCTCGCAATCCTGCCCCGGGGTCGACCCGTTAAACGGCACCTTCGGGGCGGGCGACGGCCCGAAACGTGCGCCAGAGAATCTGGATATCCGCGGTCATCGACCAGTTCTCGACGTAATACAGATCAAGTCGGATGCTGTCTTCCCAGCTGAGATTGGATCGCCCACTCACCTGCCAGAGCCCGCTCATACCCGGCTTCATGATCAGACGTCGGTGCGCGGCGTCGTCGTACAGGGCGACTTCGGCAGCGCGCTGCGGGCGAGGCCCCACAAGGCTCATGTCGCCGATCAGCACGTTGAACAGCTGCGGCAGTTCGTCGAGCGAGAACTTACGAATGAACAGGCCGACAGAGGTGATGCGCGGGTCATTGGTGACCTTGAACAGCGGAGTGTCAGACGTGCCCTGGGCGTCGAGCAGGCTCTCAAGTTGGTCGTCAGCGTCTTGAACCATGGAGCGAAACTTCAACATGCCAAAGGCTTCACCGGTGCGACCGACTCGTACCTGGCGGTAGATGATATCGCCGGGGCTCGATCGCTTCACGGCTATTGCCACGCCGATGAGGACCGGAGAACTCAGCAGAATGAGCAGCGACGAAGCAACGATGTCAAAACTACGCTTGGTCCAGCGCCGCGCTCCTTCAAAAGCCGGGTAGCTCACGTGGATAAGAGGAAGGCCGGCTACGGGCCGTGCGTGGATTCGCGGGCCGGCTACGTCGGTGAGTGCTGGCGCCACGATGAGCTCGATATCACGTGCGTCGAGCTCCCACCCCACTCGGCGCATCACTTCGGGGTTGATCTCGTCGGCCCCGGTCAAAATGACCGTGTCCGCCTGGGATTCATCGACTATGCGCAGAAGATCGTCATAGCCGCCAAGAACCGGCACGCCATGAATGGGCCGCTTGGAATGACCATCAAGCTGGGTGAGTGCACCAACCAACAGCAGCCCCGGCCCCGGAGCGCGCATGATGGTCTTTGCAACGTGCGTGGCCTTCTGGCGCTCGCCCATCAGGAGCGCCCGCGACAAGTAGCCGCCGGCTTTCTGCTGCTTGCGCAGCCACTGGCGCCAACTCCATCGAGAAAGCACCAGCACAATTAGACCGACAGGAAGCGCGGTGAGAAAATACCCTCGGGCAACTTCCAGCTTGAACAAGAAGGCGATAATGGCGAATGACCCGAATAGACGAATTGTCGCGTCGGCCACTCTTTTGTACTCGAGAGTTCCGCTGCCGATAACCTTATGGTCGCGCGTGGCAAAGACGTCGAGCATCACCATCCAAGAAACTATGAGAACAACCGAAACCGCAAGGTAACTCGCGCGAAGATCAAGACCGCCCTCGGCGACCAGCTGGACCGGCGCAAAGCCAAACCACAACAGTTGTGATCCGTAAACCGCACAGGACACCACGAGAGCATCGGTGGTGAATAGTCGCACAGCAAACGCGCGTTGCCACGACTTGCGTCGTGCAGCACCTACGGTTTGCCTATCGGTCACTGCCACGCGTTTCCCCCCCGGGGTTGCAGATCATCGATTGCACAGAGCGGCGAAACCGACGTCGTTGTCCCTATCGTCTCATATGCGCCGAGTAAGGTCAGGGCCGACTCGCTCATTCAACACCCCCCATTCACGGGTCGTCAACAACGCGTCCGCGAGCGCATGACGAACTCACCGAAACCCTCGTCTAGTCTGGACCAGTGATTTCCAGAGACTCCGGGCGCGCTGCAGCGCGCACTTCCCGTGCCAAAGCCCGCAAAAAGTCCAAGCATTCGACGACGAAGCGCTGGGTGTGGATTGGCACTGGCACCGTGCTCATTCTCATTCTGGGAGCGAGCGCGTGGGTCGCCACGCGCGCTCTGGTCGTCAAAAACGAGCTCGAGAGCGCGCAGTCGCTGATTGACCGCGTGCAGACCGAAGCACAGGACTTCAATCTGGACGCATTAGCCGCGTCAAGCGCAAAATTGTCAGAGCACTCTGCCCGGGCCGTTGCCCACGCTCAGGACCCCGTTTGGCGTGCCACTGAGATGGTCCCCTATCTCGGGGACAACCTGTCTGCCGTTCGAATAGTGGCGGAAAGCATCGACGAAATTGTGCAAGATGTGGCTGCACCGGCCGTCGCGGCCGTCACCGAATTTGATCTGTCCACTCGGGACCCCGACACGGGCGGATTTGACTTAACTCCCCTGACTAGGGCTAGGGAAGTCATTGCGGCGGCCAAGCCAATATTTGCGACTTCGCTCGAAAGACTCGACGAAATCGATCAGGCCAAGACGCTCGGTCCCGTTACGGCGGCAGTGACACGCCTACAGGGTTTACTCACGACGGCAGGTGCTCCGTTGGATTCCGCTGGGGATCTACTAAACGTCGCCACCGCCGCACTGGGCGTGGAGGCACCACGCAATTACCTCCTTGCCTTTCAGAACAACGCTGAGAGTACGGCGCTCGGTGGCAGCGCTGCCTCATATACGTTGCTGTCCGTCGACAATGGCGCAGTGGCAGTTATCGGTCAGGAAGGTAGCTCTACGTTCGTTGAAGGTACCGCAGTCGATGTGGCGGTCGATCAAAGCGCGTTAGACCTCTATAGCGAATACATCCGCAGCTACGTGAACACCTCAACAAGCCGACCCGATTTTCCCACGGCCGCATCGATCATGAGTGCATTTTGGCAGAGGGACCAAGGGAGTGCCGTCGACGGCGTCATCTCGATCGACCCCTTGGCTCTAGCCCTCATTCTCAAGGCAACGGGCCCCATTGATTTGCCGTCTGGAGACATTCTGTCGAGTGAAAAAGCGGTGTCCTTGCTGGTCAATGAAGTCTATTTTCGCTTTGATAGCTTTGGCGATCCGAAACTGGCAGACGCCTTTTTCCAATCAGCGGCATCGGCAGTCTTGACGAAAATCACC
This sequence comes from Cryobacterium sp. Hh7, assembly GCF_004403155.1. Classification (NCBI taxonomy): domain Bacteria; kingdom Bacillati; phylum Actinomycetota; class Actinomycetes; order Micrococcales; family Microbacteriaceae; genus Cryobacterium; species Cryobacterium sp. Hh7. The sequence continues at coordinate 57,710 of NZ_SOHG01000061.1, forward strand.
AGCGGTGACTTTGATATCAAGGCCATGGTGTCGGCCCTCTCGGTAGGCATTGAACAGGGTTCCGTCATGATGTGGAGCGCGAATGAGAGCGAACAATCTCAGCTGGATGGATACCGAATCCAGGGAGTACTTCCGAAGGCAAACGATCAAAGCACCCTGATCGGCACGTACTTTCGAGACACGTCGGCGTCAAAAATCGACTACTACCTGCAAACGAGCTCCGCCACGACCAGCGATGTGTGCGATGCACCTGAGAATCCAACATTCACGACGTCGGTGACGCTCCACTCAAACCTGACGCCAGATCAGGCCGCAGCGCTGCCGCCCTACATTCAGGGGCTCAATTTCGGCGCCAGGATGTTCAGTACGCAGGTCTTCATCTATGGACCGGTTGCGGCCACCCTGACCGAGGCCAGAATCGATTCAGAGGGCGTTGAGTCTGTTGTCAATGCTGGCAACGTTGACCTCTCTCGACCGGTGGCTTCTTTTACGGTGTATCTCGCACCGGGAGAATCGAGCACTGTCACAGCGACCTTCCTCGGTGCCCCCGGGGGCTACGGCCCCCTTGAAGTACGCGGCACGCCGATGATCAACACGACGGCAGTGTCGGTGGAGCCGGCCAGCTGCGGTTAGCGAACGCGCAACTCCTGCCACAGCGCCCTGGCCACAACTTTCTGATCACGTTGATAGACGGCGGCCCGCAAGGCTACGGCCATGAGGATTCCGACAAGTGCACCCAGAGAGTTGGCCAGAACATCACTGACTGTGGCGAACCGTGACGTGAGCACTGCGGCCTGCGTGAGTTCGATGCAGATAGACAGTGCGGGGCAGATCAACAGAGCGAGCCACCACATTTTGTGCGACAGCATGAGTGCGAAAATGAACCCGAGCGGCATGAACATCACGATGTTGGTGGTGAATTCGAGCTTGTTGTAGCCATACCATTCAGGGATTCCGTTGCGGTGGAGAACTGAAAGCAAGCGGTCGATCGAACTTGCGTAGCCTTGGTCGAGCGGAGTCGGCGACAGTGTCACTCCGAGCACGACGATGAGGCTCGCTGCTAAGCCGAGCGCGCCGATCCACTCGCGAGCTCGGCTTTTAGGGGGCTGCTGGTCGCGCATTGAGAGACCTATCCGTTAATCGATGAACACTCGCCTATTGTTGTTCACAAGCGCGACTAAGCACCGCATTCACTTTATCGGCGACGGTGTCCCAGCTATATCGCTCATCCCACTCCCGCGGCATAGATAGCGGCCCGGTTAGCGACATGGTCTCGAGCTCCTCCATAGCACGAGCCCACTCGCTGGCATCCGTCGCGGAGGAGACAGCCACTCCTGTGCCATCGACTATCTCACTCACGCTCTCACAGCCCGACCAGTACGCGACTCGGGTACCACAACTCATTGCTTCGAGCGGTGGCAAGCCAAAACCCTCGAGCAAGGACGGTTGCAGGGACCCACTCGCCCCGCGGTAGAGCCGAGCCAATTCATCGTCTGGCACCGCTGTACGAACTTCGACTTGTGCGTCAAGACCGGCTCCGCGCACCATCGACGTGGCCAGATCGAAGTCGCCGGTCACTACCAGAAGCTTGTACTGGGGGCGCAGAGCAATGGCTTCGAGTAAAATTCGGAAGTTCTTGTGCGGCTTGTTCATATTGCCCACATAGAGAAACGTGGGGTGGTCAAAATTAGCGGACACTCCTTCAGCCACGAAAGCTTTGGATCGGCCACAACCAACGTTGACTATGTCGACTTTGGGCGACCGCAGCCACAAAGCGATTGCGGTTGCCGAGGCAGTGGAATCCGTCATCACGACTCCGGCATGCTTGATCGCGCTTCGCACGATCGTATTGTAATAAATTGTCTTCGCCAGAGACCGTTCAGATTCGATTTGTAAGTGAATCAAATCGTGAACATTCAAGAGTTGGCGAGCACGAGTAATACCGGCGTTGTAACCCGGGCTGTAAATGACATCCTTCGATGACAAGCGAAGCTTTTGCCTGCTCAAAATATCGCGTGGTGAAGTGTGCGAGGCGACTCCGCCTAGCGGCCTCCAGGGGAGCGTAAGGCGACTAACGACCTCCGTCGCAAATCGGCCGATACCGTGTTCACCCTTCCAACGATTATCAACGATCAGCATTGAGGTCCCTCGCGTTTGATCGTGCCACGGCGTGCGCACCCGGAGTTGCCGAGCTCCCTCCATTCAGTGCGGAACCCATCCAGGCTGAAAAGTTGATATTGAATGACTCCCGCGAGAAGCGGGCGCTCTCACGACGGCAGTCGGCCGAGCTCAGGGTGAGCGCACCGACAATCGCTTCGCCAATCCGGTCTCCTTCCAGGCCCGCAAAGTGGATGCCGGACACGCCCTCGACCACGGTTTCGGCGGAGCCTCCCAGCATATTGGCCACGACGGGTGTGCCCAAGGCCATCGCCTCGACAGGCATGATTCCAAAATCCTCTACGGGGGGAAAGACGAATACGGCTGCTGCTTGGTAGAGCGCGTAGAGCATCGCACTCGACGGATTATCGACGATGAAAACGGGCACGCTTGCAGCCTCACCCTGGGCTTCCAGACGTCGGCTTTCCGGCCCACTTCCGGCCAGGACGACAGGGATTCCCGCGTACTCACCGGCCTCGATGACCAGATCGAGTCTTTTGTAAGGGATGAATCGAGATGCTCCGAGTATGAAGTTCGTGGGCAGAGTCTCGAGCAGAGCGAGCTCCTGGCCGGAAAGTTCTGTGCGCCAGTCGCTTACGGACTGTAGAAGGGTGGTCTCAACGGGCGGATAGACGACGACGGCCGGTCGGTCCCACGTCGCTTCGATCCGCTTCTTCACGAACTCACTGATTCCAGCGACGCTTGTCGCCTCATGCGCGCGTCTTCTATCGATTGGTCGCAGCAGGGCAGAGCCGAGGCGCGCTGCGGCATGACTGCCCCGTTTGTCCATCTCGGGCGTCCAGATATACCGGGCGGGTGTGTAGGCGTAGACGAGTTTCGGCGCGTCGTGACTGGGCCCGCGCGGCTTGATGTGGTGAGCAAATAGATGCGAGCTCGCCAGAACCCAGTCGTACTTCTCGGACACCGGAACCGCTGTCCGCCAAGCGGAAGTCAAGAAAGGAACGGATGCGGCCTTTCGGCCACGCAGAGGTGACCGCGCCAACCACAGTTCTCGTACATGTCGATCCGGAAATCGTTCCGGTGCATTATTCCAGGGCGTCACCATGTCTGCATCTGGATAAAGGGCAGCAATCGCTTCCAGAACATTTTCAGATCCACCGCGTGGCTCGATCCATTCGTGCGCGATTAAGCCTGACACAATTGTCACTCTCCGAATTCGTTTCGAGTCATTAGCTTACGGGTATGTCGTTTGAGCAGGGTCCACCTATCCAACTTGGACGGACACCATCAGTCAGGCGGACGGCCAGACGATCGATAATTCAACAGCCTGCCCAGCAGGACTATTTGGGGCGCCAGGGCTACGAATTCAGCGAACACGAGCGCCCAAGCCGCACCCTGAGCACCAAAAAAACTGACCCCCAGGAATACAGCCGGAATTCCCACGGCCGCGCCAATGATTGTGAATAGTGCTAGGTTCTGGGCTCTTTCCAGCGCTAATAGGCAAACAAGGCCAGTCACCTGCGCCATGACGAGCAGAACGAGGATCAATCCAAACGCTAAAGAAAGCCCGAACGCCGGGATGATCTCTCCCGAGCTCAAGACACCGGCGAACCACGGCAATCCAACAGTGAAGACGGTGCCAGCGGTAACGGTCAGGAGAAGTCCCCCCGCGAATGCCCATCTGATCCTACGAGTGACGGCTGGGTCGTCCGTGCCGGGTACCCAACCCTGAAGAAACTGCACGACCGGCGAGAACGCGGTGGTCGAAAACCGCAAAATCTTGTCAGCGAGCGCATAAGCGGGTAAGGCAGCAGGAGCTACGAGCGCCACGATCGAGATTGGTACCGTGATGAACGCTGCCGACACTCCGGCAATGACCATGCCGTGAGATTGCCCTTTCAAAAGCGCCGAAACTCTTCGCCTGGATAACCGATTCCAGTGAGAGTTGGCCCACCCACCGACTTTGACAGTTGAGAGTACAACGCCGAGTGTGATGCCCACGAGTTGCAAGAGAGGAAAAAAGACGAGGCTTGCACCTAGGAGCAGGGCAATTGCTCCCGCAACCGTGCCGATGACTCTCGGGGCGGTATCAAGTAGGAGAAAGGAGTACGGGCGCGCGGAGCCGGTGAAAAACCAGCCAGCCAGAAGACCATTCATAGCGAAAGCCGCCGCGGTCAGGGCTGCTTCCTCGCGATACGTATCTGCGAATAAGAATGCTAGCCCAACGGCAAATACCACCCCTGGAATAGCCAGAAATGACCGCACTTGCAGAGAATCCGTGTAAATGTGAATCCGAGCGAGCCCTCTCGCCATCGCGACCTGAGTCGGACCCGTCGTGCCCCATCCAAAGCCGATCAGGACCGCGCAGCCGGTTCCAATCGCTTGGCCCAGCGCAATACTTGCCCACGCATGTGCGCCCGAATGCGAAATCATGATCGGAATCGCCACCAAAGTCACGATTGCGGTCAGCCCCACAGAAAGCCCATAGCCCAGGACTGACCCGACATGTTTAGGAATGGTGGGTCTCCCAGGCCGTCGACTCCGTCACTGCGGTCCCGCTAGGGCTAATTGTCGGCTCAGGCTGGCTTTTCCTACTTTTCCGCGCAGCCCGTCAAGCAGTCCCAGGAAAAGTGCACGTGCTTGCTTGCTCTTGGCCGGGCCGAAGAGGAGTGACAGCATTGTGGTGCGAGCCTCTACAATAATTTCACGTGCATTCCAGACCGGATCAGTCCAAAAGTACTCCCGATACAAAACCATCCTGTTGCGGGAGATGTAGTAGCGCCTCAACGGAGTGTGGTAGGAGAACTTGAGCTCGCGACCAAGCACTTTGACCTTGCGGTTGAAGATTTGCACGTCAACAGTGGTGCCGACTTCGTGACTCATACAACACCCTGCACCGATTATTACAAGAGTATCCTCCCTCAACATCCTGAGGACGAATTCTGTGTCCACACAATCGATGAAGAGTGTCTCGCTGAAAGTTCCGAAGTGGCGAAACGAACTCGTCGGAATTAGCATTCCGGACTGGGCGATCTCTAGGGACGTCTTGATTCCTCGAACCTCGCGACGCGGGCTAACCCGCCAGTCGTTGAATTGTTCCGCGCAGACGGACCCGACGGAAACGCCCGCCCTGACGGCATCTCGATACTGGCGCACCGCTCGACTCACGTAGTCATTGCAGAGGCCGGAGTCTTGATCGACCGTTAGTATGAACTCGACATTTGGATCCATGGTCAGCGCCGTCGCGATTCCTGCGTTGAGCGCAGCTGCGATTCCTAGGTTTTCTTGGCGCTGAATACTGATGCCAGCCTGACCGAGAAGGGTCGTCTCCCAGGAATTTGACTTGGATGAGCCATCGTCGACGACGATGACGGCATCCACTTGCCGGAGGAGTTCCAGAATGCGGTCCGGGAAGCTCTCGTCTGGATTGAATACCGGCACTACGGCCATAACAGCGTTACGGTCGCGCATGCAATTTCCAGTGAGGCGCGTGCAGGGCCAGAACGATTGAACTCAGTAGGTGCTTAGCGTCGAACACGTGAAGCACGAAGCAGTCTCTTTCGAAGCCAAGTAAACTGCGCCGGAAGGGCACGTTTCATGGAATTATATTCGTCTGGAAACGCATACTTCATTGCGATAGCAGCGTCTCCTGCACCAGCGCTCACACGCGAGGCCAACGACTTAATTTTCCACTTCTTGAACGCGCGCGCATCGATTGATTCAAAAGGTGAGGGGAGGTTATGGCGCTTGCCCTGCCCGATGAGGTCCTTACGGTAAGCGCGGCGGACTCTCTTACTCAGCACTTTGCCAGTGGTGTCCGCTTCGAACGCATAGCGCGGGTTGGCACCCAGCATGGAGCGTGCGTCGAGCACCCGCGCTGCATAGCGTCGGCTCAGCGAAGTCAGGGCATTGCTGCCCACGCCAGCCTCTTTCATATTGAAATTGAGCCGCACGCTGATCGCGTCCGGATCCTCTGGGTTAAATCCGCTGAAATGGAACAAGCGAAGTTGCTCGCCAGACTGTCGAAGACTCCAAGCCGAACTTTCGTCGTCAAACGACCGTTCATGCAGGTTCCACGGACCGACATTATAGCCATAGTGCCGCAGGGAATGGGCGTTGAAGAGTGTTGCGCCGATGTCCGTCCATTTTTGGTCGACGAAGATCCCCAAAAGCGGATAGATAAGGCATTCTCGTTCCAGGTGGGTCCACCACCAGTCGAGAAACGGAATGGCCTGACGCCCTACCGCACAGAAACCGAGGTTGTGGATACCAACCGTGAGGCTGTGAACCTCAGAGATGTACGCGTCACCGGGTTCGATCGGCTCCAGGAAGTGCGGTGTTAGTACAATCCCCCACTCATCGAGAAGTGGTTCAAGCTCGATGAGTGGCGAGACGACGAAAGTATCCGGATCTAGATATACAGCCTGCTCATAAGCGACCAGCAAGTATTTTAGAAATAGCGGCTTAACGGCTGTCGAGAACTCAACTACGTCGTAGATGGTCGCCAAATCACTGACCTCACGCGGTGGCAGGCCCAAAACCTCCGTAGTTGCAACGGTCAAGCGCGGTCGATCTCTAGACAGATCACTGCGATCCTCATCGATCACCAGAATAACAAAGTCCCGATCGGGTTCCATCTCTCTAATGCTGGAGTAAAGGGCCAATGCCTGGGGTAAATAGTTCTGCGCAACGATTGTGCAATATACGCCGCGCAAGGCGCCGGCAGAGTCTGCGGGGGTCGAGATGTCAGACGACAAGATCGAGCCTTTCTGTTCATCCATTTGGTTCGGTGATCAGAGCGATAGCCCGGCCGAGTGCTCAGGGACACCGCTGAATTGGGTGGTGCCTCGAATTCAGCGTAGCCGCTCGGCGCGGACTACCCTTGCGAAGGCGCACCACGGATAGAGAACGCAATTCAACGAAGAGATCGAAGCCCGAGCTCAGGGGTTCTGACATGAGCGTCCTGAAGAGTTCTATTTTGGCGTAAGTCACAGTCCTGATTCGACGACTTGAACCAACGCGACGCCAATGAACACGGCGTTTCGCGCCCTCCTGTTCGAGCCGCTCGAGTGTACGCGTTGATTCTCTCGAGAATTGAGGAGGAGTTACAGCTCCGATCCGACAAAAGGCGCATGAATCCGAGAAATCAGAACACGGCTCCACCGTCCATGTCCAGTCCTCTGGAACTTGGACAGGCCTGCGGACGATTTGCCGTACTCTTAAGTGAACTGTCCAGCGCACGTGGCACACTCTACTGCGCTGTATTTACAGTCTAATTCACCAAGCGGGGGGCGAACAATAATGCGTCTGGATTTTTTTCTAAAGCCGGTTAACGTCGTCTTGATTTCAGTAATGGCGAGTTTACTCATCTGGGCCGTACCAGGTGAATCTGCGCTACTCCGCGGTTTCGAACAGCGCAGCGCCGTGACCCTGCCTGGCTCGCTGGTCCTGGTTGGGTGGTATGCCCTGTGCATCGCGGTTATTTGGTACGGCGTGAAATTGGGATGTCGAATCCGCCCAAACGCCAGGCTTCAGGAATTTGAAACCTCACCTAAACGAGAATTGACTTTTTACTGGTTTCTCACCTGTGCAGCAACGATCGGAATCGTATTCTCCGTCATCGCGATTGCCCTTGAAGTATCCATCTGGGAAACCATCTCGACTCGCAACGCAAATATTGCTGCTGAAGCGCTGCCTAATCACGCCAGCCTAGCGACACTGAGATATGCAACGGCGGTCGCCGCGCCAATCGGAATCTACCTCTGGCAAAGGAAGTCTGCGTCACTTGCCATGGGAACTTGGAACATACTTTTGCTTCTCGCAAATGTTATTCTGGCGTCTCGAATGTCCCTGATTGTGGCAATAATTATTTACGTGTTCTTGCTCGTGAGGTCCAAGCCCGACTTTAAACTCAAACCTCTCGTGGCGCTCATTGGCATCTTCGCTCTATTCGGCGGTCTCACTTCACTCAACTATGTGCGCAATGCCAACACATACGAACAATTTGACATCACGAGCCCAATCGAAATGAATTTTTATCAAATATCTGCGTATCTTGGCGCCCCCGCTCAGGTGTCGATTGGTGTTTCAAACGCCATCGCCAATGGCGACCTCGTAGTATCCGGCAGCCCGACAACTTCGTTGGCTGCTGTCTTGCCCACTTTCCTGAATTTCGACAAAGATTCCGTCGGTGATGGAACAGTGGCAGGACGTTACGGCAACCTCGTCAGCGTCACGGAGAACTTCAATGCAAATTCGGCTTTCGCGGACGTCTACAGCGCATTCGGCTGGTGGGGACTCTTCTACACTCTCATCGTCCTTTGTGGTGCTGCTTTCCTCTTTGGGATTTTTTCCAGATATCGCTCAGTTGTTGCTGCGATCGCTGCAGTTCTTCTCTACGGATTCGCCGAATATTGGCGCGGATTCATGTTCAATCAAGGAATTCACATCTTCATGCTGCTGGTAGTTGGGTCCGGAATTGGATTCGCAATCTTGTGGCCCCGAGTCACAATGTTTATTCATCATGCCCGCACTAGAGCCAGCCAGATTCGCCAACGACAGTAGCGGCCTGATATTCGACGAGCTTAGTGTCTTCATAGTCAAGCTAATGGCGTTCCACCATCTCGTGGAAGTCAAAGTCTAACCCGCTTCCACGTAAATCAGCGGTAAGTATTATTTATAATATCTTCAATAATCGGAGTGAGTTTGCGTAGGAACCAATTTCCAGAGTTTCTGGCGTTCTTTTGGGGTTCGGCCGTGGGGCTAGGCATTGACCTACTCGGGTTCGGGATTTTCATGTGGACCGGGTTGGTTGTTTGGCAGGCCAATGCCGTCAGTTCAACCCTCTCAATTACGGCGGTCTATTTTCTGGTAACGCGATATTCTTTCAGGGCTCATTCACAGGTGTTCACATATGTGGTTTTCGTCGCCTGGTACGGATGCTCAATTGTGGCTTTCTCCGTTCTCATCCAATATGCGACGACCGCATCTGATTGGGAGCCTATGGTCTGGAAACTTTTATCCGTGCCGGTGTCGTTTGCGATAAATTATATATTTAGCCGATGGTTGTTTCGACGTGGCGGTACAGGGATAGCCTCGACCGGTCCGGTTCCTGCGCAGCTCGAACCCTAAGCAGCATATTCTTTGGTCGTGTAATGTCTGCGTGCGATCTGTACGGCATGGGTGACGTTCGCGGGTGCTGTGCCCGGTTGGCCCGGCCGCATCTCGATAGAAACGAATCCGCTGTATTTAATGTCGCGGAGGGCGTTCGCCGCCGTTTGGTGATCAACGAGCGTCTCTTCGAGCGCGCCAAGGTTAGGAGCGCTAGCGTGGAAGTGTGCGAGATGTGCGGCCGCATTGTGGATTGATTCTGTCAGCGAGTCACCCTCTAAGGTCATGCCGGCAGCGTCTAGGTGCAGACCGAAGCCTCGGTGGTCGACGGCCGTGACCAGATCGAGGCCGCCAGCCGCGGTCGTGATGAAGTTGCAGCCATAGATGCTGGGGTTAGGCTCAATACAGAACTGGGTGTTGTTGTCGGCCGCTACCTGCCCCAATTTTCCGAAAATGTCACAGGCAATGTCGCGTGCCTCAGCCGGATCCATTTCGGGCGGTACGACGCGGTTCCTGGGCGATCCGAATACTAGGATTCCCACGTCGATATTTCCCGCCAGTTCTATGAACCGTGACAGCAGGGTAACGGTCTCCGCCCTCACTCCAGTGTCACCGAAAATTTGAAGATCCGCACGACCAAACAACATCGATTGGAAGGCGACGATTGAAATATCATGATCGGCCCAGAACCGACGGTAGTCCGCCCGGTCGGTCCGGGATGTTGCTGTCGGGTCAGCGAACACCTTGGTAGGCGCGATTTCCACATTGCGCACTCCCAACGACTGCAGCATTTCGGCTACAGCGCCTTCTTCCTCGGCCGGCCAGGCAATGTTTGACACGGCAAGCGAAGATTCGCTCCCGTTGGCCGCTTCTCTGTTGCCCACCTCGGCAGTCAATTCCGCGCCTGTTCGATGTGCACAAATTCAATCAAGTCAGCCATGGTTTCATCACGGCTACGAGTGTATTCTCCCTCTCCACCGAACACCGTCGCGTGCCGGGTGCGCATGTCGTACCTACCCGGGGACGCCCCGTCGGGACGGTTGCTGAAATCGATCGCGAATGCCTCCCGGGCGAGGTCAGCCGTGCGGATGGGTGCGCTGGTGAGATTCACCAATCGCAGTTTTGCGGTCAAGGCCAAAGTGAGGTCGGCTCCGAGGTGGGCCAGGTCATAATACTGAAAGCTGCCGTCAGCGTGGATGCGCTCGAGATTGTTTTGGTGGAGCAGGTCAAAAATTATATTCTTCTTCAACCCGGGGCCAAACAGTCCAGGGAGCCGCACTATGAGTGCGGTGGGGTGCTGCCGTCGTGTGAACTCTTCCAGCTGGTATCGGTGCAGCCCGTATGGGTGAAGGCCGTCGGTAATTATCTGCGTGCGCTCATCTACTCCCACCGGATCTTTGTACACGTCAACGGTCGAAATCAGCACGAATTGTTTCGCGGTGACGCCGGCGATGAGCTGGCGAAGGTCGCTCATATGTGCGAGGTCCAAGGTCGGGTTTTGGTTGATCCTCCATTTCTCGGCTTTTGCTGCCGAGAAAACGACGAGATCGTACTCCCGCCCAAAGCTATCGCTGGCGTTTCTTGTGTTATAAAGATCGTCGAAATGGCGTTCATTCATCAGGTTGCTGCCGACGAAGCCGGTGAAGCCAAACAGGGCGCTGGACATGGGATTCCTTACGTATTTACGCGACCGAAGCGAGTGCTGTGGCCGAGAAAGCCGGTCTGACTTTAGTGCCGATAGCGTCCGACCACCGCACGAAATAGAACGGCCAAAACGTGGCTGTTTCCGCGGATTGGCGTGATCTTCGTGGGAACCTTACCGGTAATCGGGTAGGTACGCGTCACGGGAGTTTCCGTTGTGCGAAAACGGGAAGCGCGGGAACTCTCTATGGCCAAATGGTAGTGCAGCTCGTACGTGACAAAGATTGATCGGAACACGGCAATCGTTGGATCGAGAATAAGCCTCGCGCTGTAGGCGCGGAACCCGTTTGTGGTGTCGGTGTGACGTCGACGTGACGCCAGACTGATCAGCGGCGCATGCAGCATTCTTACCCCGACTAGCCGGGAAAGCGGCGTGTTGACGGCACGCCCGCCAGGAATGAACCGGGACCCCTGAACATGGTCGTACCCTTCGTCCAGAAGTCTAATGAAGTCCGGCAAAGCACGGAGGTCGTCCTTACCATTTCCATCAACGACGATCACCCCGTCGTATCCCTCGTCCATCGCGAACGCTAACCCCATGCGCATCTGCGCGCTCAGCTTGCCCGGCCCGGTCTTCGTCAGCAACGCTGTCACGCCATTTTGTCTCAGGAATTCGAGCGCCAGAGCACCATCCGTGCTGCCCCCATCCGCAACCACCACGTCGACGCCAGCTTCGTCGCCGTGCATTTGAACGATCTGAGAGCGAATCTTTTCGCCTTCGTTGATGACGAACACCAACACCACATACTGGCTGGTCCGAGCGCTGAATACATCCGCCGTGTAGGCAGGCACCTCACGCTCCGGGCCAGTGCCCGGCGGAAGGTCAGGCGCTAACATTACGGCGATGCAAGTCTGCGATGAGAGTCTCACTTTCCAGTTCTTCCATGATGACGTAGCTGGGTTCACGTCGAGTCTCCGTGAGTATGCGCCCCACATATTCCGATTGAACGGCCAGCACCACCGAAATAATGAAAAACATTAGCGACAGCTGTAATGACGTCGTTGTCCACCCCTCCATCACCCCCCCAACAAACAGCGTGAAGGCAAGGACGTACACCGCATAGAAAAGATTGAAGAGTGCAGCTAGGGCCCCAAGTGCGGTTACGACTCGCAATGGGTGTGTCGAGTAGCTTGAGATCATCTCGATTGCTTCCATTGCCCCTGACCGCACGGCCCTCTGACGGGTCGGCCCCAGCCGAGGCAGGTACTCAAAATCTACGATTCGATAACCGACATGACGCATCAAGTGACGCATATACCGATGGCTGCGCGCGGTCGCCGTCAACGAGTTCACCGCGCGCCGGGTCAGCCCAGTCAGGTGCGTTGCGCGGCTCGGGATATCGACATTTAGGTAGCGTCGATTATACCAGTAAAACAAACGCCGACCCAGGCTGCTAGACCACGAACCGCCAATAGCGACCCCGCTGATGCCTTGCACAATATCGTTCCCCCCGAGGCGGAGGATGTCGACAACTTGGGCGACGACGTCGACTGGATCGTGCTCCAAATCCACCACCACCAGGAAATCCCCGATGGCAGCTTCCAGACCGGCGAAAATGGCGCCATCCGTAGAGAACTTTCGCGACAACCGTAAGACGCGCACACAGGCGACCTGTGCCAGCACCTCTCGCAGAAGGACGAGTTCGTCCGGCCCCATACCGTTATCCACAACAAGGATCTCAAAGTTGGAATATCGCACCCGGATGTCCTCGTCAAGCTCGCGCACGAAATCCGCGACATCAGAAGTTTGGCAGCCGACCACAGCGACCACCGATACGAAGATGTCGTCCCGTCCCTTCATCGACGGTCCGAGTGCATCCACTGTTAGATCACGCATATAGTGCAGTCAACTCCTCAAGCACGTCATAAACATTGTCGATTTTTCCGCCCATGACCGTAGTGAAACCCTTCATCCCATGATCCGGGCGGAAAAGTATCGGGCGGCTGTCGTCGTCGTCACTTTTCGTCAGTACGGTCTTCACCTCCCAAATCGATTCTCGATACACCATGTCGTGCAAATCGGGGACGTACCGAACCACATCAGCGAACATCTTTGGGAAACAGGTCGACCGCCCAAGTGTGTTTGACACCTCATCCGGGTCACCCAGGCACTCAACAGCTTCACCCTCGGTCCACCGGTGATGCGGCGTGTATCGCACGTGACTGAGGGAATGTAGCCCTCGACTCGGAAAAGGCATCAGTGAAAAGAACGGCCCATCCATCACCGTCAATCCCACCTCGGTAAACGGCGGGTTCAACGCAACCAGCGCCATCTCCGCAAGCTCGTGCTGCACCGCGACGGTCGGCACCCCCGAAGCAGCGTGCACGCGATTCATCTGTGAATATGTCGCGTTAATTACACGCGGCGACCGATATACACCCGACTTGGAATGAACCCGAAGGCCATCCGGGCACTGCTCAACCCGCGACACGGCATCACCCGTACTCACACGAATGCCCCCCACAGAAGCGATCTGAGCCAGGACCAGATGTCGCAAGATGCGGGAGTCGAAAGCTGGCTCTTTCACCCGAAACGCGGTCTCGACCATGTTCGGATCGAACCAGTCGAGGACATCCGACGAAGCAAGCTCACATACAACTCCGATGCGAGAACAAAACAACTCAAATTGCCGTGCGTTCGTACGCGACAACCGATTCGCGATCGCATAATAGTGATCAAAATTGTCCACAACTGCGTCACTGTATTCCTTCAAGAAATCAGGCAGATTCACCCGAGACCGATACGCAGTGAGCAGACTACGAGGATAGTGGTACCCATTGTGGACCCGTGCCTGATTCACGAAACTGGCACGCTCCATAACCTCATCCTCCTTCTCAAGAACGAGAATGGAAGCAAAATGCAATTTCTTCCGTAGATGTAATGCCAACCGCAGACCATAAAAACCGCCGCCAACGATGACGAAATCAAGCATCTGCTTGTGCGCCGTGGTCAACTGAGCCCAGCGCCGAAGACTTGACACGACGATTGACACATTAGAGGTGATTGCATTTCCGCTTCGTTGAAACCCATATCGTCCAACATATCTGACTTCATCTCCCCCAACGCAGTCCAAAATTTAGCCTAATACTTCGTCGGACCATGTTCCTAGAAAGCCGATTTCGAGGAATTCTCACTAACGGACGTTCCGTTGAAACTGTTCTATATTCTGCCAGCCTGGTTACGGTCACAGCGACGAAGAGTTGCCTTCTGCGCATCGTCGTTTGGACTCAGCCGTTAGCCAAAAGGTATGGCAATGTGTCCAGTCTGCCCTTGGCTAGACACAGCGCCGGGACTCATTCGTGAAAAGCCCCACAAGATAGCCTAGCCCCTAGCCGGGCAAATCCATTTCATCCCGCCCCCGCCGCCCGCTTCCCGAGCGCGCTCATTTTTCACCTGTCGCGGGCTTGAATGGAACTTGGAGTCACGGGCGGTTTGAACCAACTTGGGAATTGACGGGATTACTTCCCATCAATCTCAGCGCCGCCACCTGACGCGTCACCCCTTTTGTTACTGCCCTAGTTGCCACGAAATCAAAAATCACAAAACACAGGGCCGCAATGAAGAACAAATACCAAAGCACAAAGTTTATGTGCGTATGCACGTAGGAATGCCCTTTTGCGAGTATGAACCAAGAAAGGGGAATAGCTGCGGTAACGATGATAAGCGAGAGGTCGCGCACGTATAGCGAATCACCGGAATGGAATCGCACAACTACAACTGCTGCGGTCAGTCCCAATAAGACCCATAGGGACTTGGGACCGAGAACTATTTCGAATGGCGTTCCAATTCCGACGGTCAGAACATCCGTGGTCCACGTGAATATGTAGTTCTGCAAAACTAGAAAGGGGTTTGCATTTAGAGAAGCCGCCAACTCTGGTGGAAAGTCCGCAGCCGAACCGTAGGTTCGTTTCAGAATATCCTTCGTCCAAATCGTGGCAAATCCTTCGCGGACAGATCCGGCGCCCCGAACGCTTGCATGGATGGTTAATATCACGGCAAAGGCGAGCGTCGATACCCCGAGAATTGCTGCCGACTCTGCGGTTGCGCGACGAATCATCTTTCGTAGGGGTTCAGCCGCGAAGATGGCCGCCAAAAGCGGAATGGACATCGCCATGAGGATGAAGCTTGTAATGAATTCATATCCGGAAGCAAACCGAATGCAAAATGCCGCGAATACGAGACAAAGCGCGGCGACACGGTAGATCCTGCGTTTTGCCAAAACGAAGAGTGCCGCACAACAAACCGGCAGAAGCCAAGTCCATGGAGACCAATACAAGTTTCTTCCAGCAAAGGTGATCCATGGAGATAAAGCCATGCTTAATAAGAAAATGACTGCAAAAGAACGGCAAGTCGTTGCCGCGATTAGAAACGTTAATGAAGCGAGAGTCAAGGAGAACAGTGTCGATGACAATAGGGTGAGACAATTCAAGCTTGAGCACCCGGCGGTGTAGGCGGAGTCATAGAAATAACCCATTAAGCCCAGTTGTGATGTGTAGTCGAAATAGGCGGTGCTGACGTCGTCCGACTCAACTAGATCTGTATTATCGATAGTCGTGAACGGGCCGAACATATCGGGATGAGCGACCAGCAAACCATACGAATCGACTGATGCATTTACTCTGGAACTCTCGATCTTGGTCAGGACCAGAGCGCTGGAATCTGCCTGCCAATCAGCAAACGCTTGTTGTTCAGCCGTCCCCAAAGCGTTCATCCAGAAAACGGGAATAAGAAAGATAAAGAGCAGGGCGAACGATGCCCAATTTTTCCATTTTTTACGCGCCATGTTGAGAACGTTATCAGGTGCAACGGCGACCGTTGAACCGCATGTTTAAGTCAACCAGATCAGGACTCGCACTACCTTGGAATCTCACCGTCCTTGCCATAGCAGGCATTTGGGAATTTGAATGTCCCTGTAAAATTTTTCAAAAGGGGCATCGTCTCCCGAAAATGTTAACGCCGACTGAAAACAGGGCCAAAAGCGCCAACTTAAAACAGGGCCACCAACCATTATGGAAGGTGATCAAATTGGATGATTGGGCTGAGATTCGCCACCTGCATTCGAAACGGGAGATTGCACGGCTGGTCGGGGTGTCTCGCGGGACGGTCGATCGGGCGTTGGCCGTGGACAGGTCGCCGGCGTATCAGCGGGAGCCGTCGGGGTCGAGTTTCGACGGGTTCGCCAGTCAGGTGCGGGTGCTACTCGCGGCGACGCCGACGATGCCGGCTGCGACCGCAGCTGAGCGGGTGGGCTGGTCGGGGTCTCCGTCGTTGTTTCGGGCCAAGGTCGCTGAGCTCCGACCGGAGTATGTGGTGCCGGATCCTGCGGATCGGTTGTTGCATCCTGCCGGATTCCAGATCCAGTGCGATCTCTGGTTCCCGCACGATGACCTGCCGCTGGGACATGATCAGGCTGCTGCGCCACCGGTGCTGGTGATGACGTCGACGTTCTCCGGGTTCATCCAAGCGCGTATGTTGCCGTCGCGGACGACGCCGGATCTGCTCGGCGGGATGTGGTCCTTGTTGCAGGAAGCTGAAGCAGTTCCGACGCGGTTGACGTGGGATAACGAGACCGGCATCGGCCGTGGAAAACTCACCGAGCCCGCCGCCGCTTTCGCCGGGACTCTCGGCACCCAGATCAAACTGCTCAAAGCCCGCGACCCCGAGTCCAAGGGCATGGTCGAACGAATGAATCGGTTCTTCAGGAGCCGCTTCATGTCGGGCCGCGCCTTCACCTCTCCCGATGATTTCAACGAGCAGCTCGCCGCGTGGTTACCGGTGGCGAACAATCGTCTCTCTCGGTCCCGCCGGGGTCGACCCAATGACCTCATCAGCAGGGACCGGGCCGCGATGCGCGAGCTCCCGCCGATGGCACCGGAGGTCATGTTTCGCAACAGCGTCCGACTGCCACGCGATTACTATGTTCGCGCCTTCAGTAACGACTACTCCGTCGACCCCGCCATGATCGGCCGAGTCGTCGACGTGGCGGCGAGCCTTGACCGGGTCACCGTCCACCATGACGGCGTCCTCATCGCGGCGCACCGCCGGAAGTGGGCTCGGCAGCTCACCGTCACAGACCCCGCACATGTGCTCCGCGCGGCCGAGCTGCGTGCCCTGTTCCAAGCTCAACGCGCCCGCCGTCCCCCGAGCACAGCCACCGTCGAAATAGCGTCGTTGACTCGCTACGACGAACTCTTCAACGTCGACCTTGAACCGGCGCCGACCGTGCTGGCGGTCGCGTCATGATCGGCCCGGAAGCGGCCTCGCAGATCGAGTACTACGCCCGTGCCCTCCGAGCACCCCGGATCAGCGAAGCGTTCCGCCGCCTCGGCGACCAGGCCCGCGACGCGGGGTGGTCCCACGAGGAATACCTCGCCGCCGTGCTCTCCAAAGAAGTCTCCGAACGTGAAGCCTCCGGCGCCGGGCTGCGAATCAAAGCCGCACGGTTCCCGGGGTTCAAGACCCTCGAAGACTTCAACTTTGAGCACCAGCCCTCCGCCGACCGAAACCTCATCGCGCATCTGGGCACGAGTGTGTTCCTCACTGAAGCGAAGAACGTCGTCCTGCTCGGCCCTCCCGGAACGGGGAAAACGCACCTCGCCGTCGGCATCGGGATCAAGGCCGCCAAGGCCGGCCACCGGGTCCTCTTCGATACGGCGACAGGCTGGGTCGCCCGACTTCAAGAAGCCCACTCGCGCGGCAAACTCGCCGCCGAACTAACCCGGCTACGCCGATATAGCCTGTTGATCGTCGACGAAGTCGGCTACATCCCTTTCGACCAAGACGCCGCGAACCTGTTCTTCCAACTCGTGTCCTCCCGCTACGAACACGCGTCCCTGATCATGACCAGCAACCTGCCATTCGCTCGCTGGGGCGACGTATTCGGAGACCTCACCATCGCCTCCGCCATGATCGACCGCATCGTTCACCACGCCGACGTCATCAGCCTCAAAGGCAACAGCTACCGCCTCAAGAAACACGAACCCGCCGCAACTACGGCACACTAGAACCACACGAAAGTGGCCCTGTTTTCAGTTGGCAGAAATGGCCCCATTTTCAGTTGGCGTTAACAGAAAAGAAGAAAGTGAACAAAAACAGTCCGTCTCTTCTATCTGTGCTGGCGCGAATAGGCGACGTGACTGGTGCCTGGGACGGGCTTGGCACTACCAGATGGACTGGTGCCGGTGCCCCCCGAACCCGCACACCGATCCGTTGAGTATTTGATCCCTTGAGAGCCACCCGATCGTGCGGTTCAGAGCCACCGTTCGTGCCGAAGAGAGCCCGTGGTGGTGTGGCTGGGGGCCACTGGCTCTCTTCGCCAGATTGTGAGGCGCTGGTGAGGGCCGTTTCGGAAGATGCCAACCTTTGTGAGTCAGTTTCTTTCGCCGGTCATTGAGTTCGTTCGTTCCTTTTCGGGTTCGTTGATCCAGGTCATAGTCGGGAACGTTGGTGGCTGCGGGTGATGCCGCACGAAGCGTTCCAGGTGGGCGGCATATGCCGTCGTGAGAACGCGGGCGTGGGCGTGCTGGATGGCCGGCGCGCGACACTGGTTCCTTCCAGCGCGACCGCTTGGCAGTTGCTGCGCCGTTAGGAACCTACTGGGGGTGGCGGGCCCATGTCTCCAGCTCGCTGAAGAGGGCCACGGCCACCGGTGATCTCAATCTCTGCGTCTTCCCCAAATCCACGGTCTTGGAGGGGAATCGACTGGCCTGATTCTTAGCGCTCTTTTGGCAGGAAACCAGCCGCTAACTTGGCAGGATTCCATCGCTGAAACGGCCTAAAAAGATTTGATCACACACACCAGAAAGGAAGCGGCAGGAAATCAGGGACGGTTCATGATTCCGATCCCCGAGCTCATTGCTGCATAATCAAATCAGCTGACCCGCACGGTGACGATGAATTACACCCGGCGGGACGTGACCGGAGACACGCGCTAGAAGCGGTAATGCCACTTCCGGCCGACAGGGTGCGGGATCGCAAATAGGTTGCGTCCCCCAGAGCTGAATGCGGCGAAGAATCGATACGGACAATTCGTGTAAACAAGGTCAAGGAACTCCGACCCCGGGCGAGTCATACACCATTCCTTCTTCGACTCAGTTAGGGAGCGCGACCGTGATTGCGGCGCCGGAAACGTAGACGGGAGAGCCTGTTAGGTCCAAGGGTACGACGCCATCGACGGGCTGGAACATGGTCGTGCGTCCGAGCATTGTCGTCACCTCGATGGGGCCGGATGCCGCGACCTGAACGGATTGGACTCCCCCCGACGACCACATCACTCGAACGTCTGATCCCCCACCCGAAAATTTCGAGGAGAACGCAGTATCCGTCAATGTGTCCGCACTGGCAAACTTGCGACCTTCAATCTCACGAGCCATAACTGCCTGCGCGATGGCCGCAGGTTTCGGTTCATAAGCGTTAGGAAGAACAGACGAAGTGGCTTCGAACAGGCCAAAATTCGACTCCCGATCGCCGGCCGCCAACGTCGAATTTGACGCGCTGTACCAGTAGACACGGCTCACACCATGGCCCAGGGCAATTGCCATAGTCCTAACCAAGTACTCGGCTTGTTCTTCTTCGCTGACCCAATCTGGAACACTGGCCCAGCCCATCTCTGTGAGCCAAATCGGTTTGTCGACTCCAGAATTGGCAGAGCGAATCATTTGGGCGAGCGTGTCGAGTTCGCCAGCGAGTCTTTCCGGCGCCTCAGGTTGAATATAGGGGTGCGCGCTGATGACATCGGCATATTGCAAGCCGCCGAGCGCGAAAAACTGCTCAAGCCAATCGAATTTGAAGCCCATGCCCGAATTTCCAGGCGCAGAAATAACAGCGTTCGGATTTGAGGCTTTGACCGTCTCAGCGGTGGCAGACAGCATGTCCAGATAGCACGCCGGCGATTTACCGCATTCACCGCTATTAAAAGTGTGATCGTATTCGTTGTAGACATCCAGCTCTTGCCCAAGATCGGGGAAGTGTGTCACCAGATCATTCGCGTAACGTGCGTAGGCGAACAGCCCCGAGTCCGAGCTGGGGGTCAAATTGTTGTCATAATTCGGATTTGTGTACGCGGCCACCATCAACGGCGTAATGCCCAGTTGGCCCAACTTCGACATAGTGGACTCAATGCCGGGACTGTAGGTATAGACACCTTCATTGCCCTCAATCTGATTCCACGGCATGTCCAAGCGCAGGTGGGCCGTGCCGGCGTTCGCAAGGGACCCAAGCAGGTTTTCTAAGCGCCCCTGTCCGGCCACGTTCACGTGGGCGACAACCCCAAATGGCGAGTCTTTGGACGGAGACGCCTCCATCAACGGCTCGAGAATTGCAAGCGAGATGGTTCTTTCGACAATTGTCTGCCCCAGAGTAGCCCGCACGTCGATTTCGTAGGCGCCAGGGGAAAGCTCTGCGAGGTCCACGGAAGACTTGTAATTTGAAATCAACTCATTGCCCTCGGCTAGAACCTCGTCGCTCGACGCCAGTCGTGCCGACCAGTGATACCACCCTTCGGTGGCTCGGCGTGTCTTGAGGATGAGGTTTGCATCGCTTTCGTTGAAGAGCAAGCTTGCATTCTCGAATGTCAAGTCCGCAGAACTCGATTCAAATTCAGCGTTTTGAAGGCGCTGCTCCGCCCCGTCAGGCGATGTCACAAACACCGAGTCAATCCAGGTACCCTCGGTCGGCCCATCCACAGTCAATGACACGTTCAACCTCGTTTGACCGGGCGGCACGACGTAATCAACCGTGAGGGGCATCCAGTCGAACGTACCGCCCGGAATGTCGAGTGAGGCTCCTCCGACATTGGCATCCAAGGGTATATGAACCGCGGTGGCACTGGCATTGATTGCTTTCGCCCAGAGGGCCAAAGAAACCGTCTCCCCCGGTACAACAGATACGTTTTGACGAAGTTCGGAACTGCTGCCCGCTCCTGCTTCAAGTGTGCTCACGATTGCCAAGGATTTAGCCTCCGCGTGCGCCTGATCCGAAGCAAGGAATTGAACCTCTTCAGATGGATGCGGCTCCTCCCACCAATCGAACTGATCCGACGCGTCGGCTTGAAGGCTCAGGAAAGCAGGTTCTGCGGGACCAGGCGATTGAAAGGGAATGTCCGTTTTGGTGATCGGTGGCACAGATTTGGCCCCATCCGAAACAGCCTGCTGCCACACCACGCCGATGACGAGGAGCAGGGCCGCAACCGATATCGAGCCAGTCCAAAGCAGAACAGTCTTACGGGGTAGTCGAACGTTCTTCATTTTGCGGATGCCGCCTTTGGTCCGCTCGTCATCCGACTTCTTCATGCAGTTTTTTTCTCCCCTAGTTGCAGCCAATACATGGCAATTGACTCCAGACTACGCCGCGCAAACGAATCCCAATTACAAGGAACCAGCGACGCGGGAATTGTATAGTCAGTGCATTCTTCCGAGTCCATGAACAATCCGGCTCGGGCTTCCAAGAAGTCGGAAAATGCTCCCTCGCGATGGCCAACCGCGCTGCACGTTTACTGAATGGTCGCTCGCCTTGGTCTGAAGCCGCTGGCCGTTTGCATTCTTGGCGAGTAGCGCTTGATGGTAGCGCCAGTCCAGGTAGTTGGTGTGT
The DNA here is from genome assembly GCF_004403155.1 of Cryobacterium sp. Hh7. Lineage (NCBI taxonomy): Bacteria > Bacillati > Actinomycetota > Actinomycetes > Micrococcales > Microbacteriaceae > Cryobacterium > Cryobacterium sp. Hh7. The sequence continues at coordinate 79,227 of NZ_SOHG01000061.1, forward strand.
GCTGTCTCAGCACAGTGTTTACAGCCTGTCTCACCGCCTTGTTGACACTATGTCTCAGGACGTTGTTTACAGGATGTCTCACGACGTTGCATACACGTTGAGCAGCGGACGGAATCCTCACGTGGCCTCGGTTTTGATGGAGAGTGCCCAAATCTCTCCCACCTTCCGTCCGCCGCCAGATCATCGAATTTGATCCTCTTGCCGCCGATGGCTCCAGTATCTCCGAACTCTGCCAACGCCTGAATATCGGTTGCGTCCCCTCGAGTGGTGTAGTTCCCGGGGTTGAAATCGTTGGATTAACAACGTAGTGAACCACCGTGCGATCGTCAGTGAGTACCGATCAAAGAACTCACAGAAAGACACATCACACGATGGCTCTGGACCTGTCTGCCCTGCTCGCGCTCCTCGCGGAACTCAAACTCACCAACGTCACCGATCGAATCCGAACAGTGCCCGAAACGCTCTACCAAGAACTCATCGACGCCGAGGCCACCGCGCACATCGGCGCCGCCCGATTCGAACGCTCCGACGACCGCACCACCCAGCGCAACGGGACCCGTCCGCGCGTCTTGACGACGACGGCCGGCGACCTGAAACTCAAGATCCCCAAGCTGCGCCAGGGGCCGTTCTTCCCCGCCCTCCTCGAGCGGCGCCGGCGCGTTGACCAGTCCCTGTTCGCCGCCGTCATGGACGCCTACCTCCACGGCGTCTCGACACGGAAGGTTGATGACCTAGTCAAGGCACTCGGTGCTGATACCGGCATCTCCAAGTCCGAAGTGTCCCGGATTTGCGCCGATCTCGACGACGAAGTCGGCACATTCCGTGGCCGTGACCTCGGCGTTACCGGCTACCCCTACGTGTTCCTCGACGCCACGTATTGCAAGGCCCGCGTCAACCACCGCGTCATCTCCCAGGCGATGGTCGTCGCCATCGGCGTGGCCGCCGACGGACGCCGCGAGGTGCTCGGCTTCGACGTTGGAGACAGCGAAAACGAGGTCTTCTGGACCGAGTTCTTGCGGTCCTTGAAAGCCCGCGGTCTGGACGGTGTCAAGCTCGTCATTTCCGACGCGCACAGCGGCCTGAAGAAAGCCATCGGCACCGTTTTTCAGGGCGCTGCCTGGCAACGCTGCCGGGTCCACTTCATGAGAAATGTGCTCTCCATCGTCCCGCGCGCCAGCCAGGACATGGTCGCCGCCGTCATCCGCACGATCTTCGCCCAGCCCGACGCGACGCACATCCAAGCCCAGTTCGACGAGGTCACTCGGATGCTAGAGCGCACGCACCCGAAGGTCGCCACGATGCTGCACGATGCACGGGCCGACATCCTCGCATTCTGCGGGTTCCCGCCCAAACACTGGCGGCAGATCTGGTCGACGAACCCCATCGAGCGTCTCAACAAGGAGATCAAACGCCGCACCGACGTCGTCGGCGTGTTCCCCTGCTACGCGCCGTCGACGTTGGGGTCGTTCCTGCGCGCGTTCACGTTCGGTCACGTCCGGCAGCTCGACGCCGTCGCCTCACGCTTCGTGCGGGGCTTGGCTGCTGAGACCCCGTTGCTCGTGCACGACACGGACGGCTACATATTCCTCGACGTCGACGACACCATCATCGAAGTCCACGGCTACCAGAAGGAAGGCTCCGGCTACGGATACTCCGGAGTGCGCGGCCTCAACGCAATCCTCGCGACAGTGAAAACGGACGTTTCAGCGCCGATCATCATCAGCCAGCGACTGCGCCGTGGTGCCTGCGGATCACCGCGCGGCGCGGCCCGCCTGATCAGTGACGCCCTGGCCACGATCAAACGGCTCTGCGGAGCCGACAAAGCACGCGTGCTCTTTCGTGCCGACTCTGCCTTCTACGGTCACGCCTCAATCAGCGCGGCCCTGAAAGCCGGTGCCGACGTCTCGGTCACCGCCCGCATGGACTCCGCCATCAAACGAGCGATCGGAACGATCCCCGGCACTGCCTGGACAGCGATTGAATACACCAACGCGATCTACGACGAAGGCACCAAAACGTGGATCAGTAACGCTGAAGTCGCCGAGGTCCCGTTCACCGCGTTCACGTCCCGCAAGAAGAGCGAGCAGATCACCGGGCGCTTGGTCGTGCGGCGCATCCAGGAACTGAACAAGAAAAACCTCGACCAGCCAACCCTGTTCGACACCCACCGATTCCACGCCTTCTTCACCACCAGCACCCTGGACACCGTCACCGCCGACAAAACCCACCGCGCCCACGCGGCGATTGAACTCGTAAATTCCGACCTAAAAAGCAGCGCTCTGGCGCACCTACCCTCAGGCGTTTTCACCGCCAACGATGCCTGGCTGGTCCTGGCCGTCATGGCGTTTAACCTCACCCGCGCCGCCGCGACGATCGCGGGAAACGGTCTCGCCCTATCGACCACCGCAACGATCCGCCGGAAGCTTGTTAGCGTCCCCGCCAGAATCTCGACCTGCGCGCGGCGCATCACCCTGCACCTGCCCGAACATTGGCCCTGGGAGAAACCCTGGACGGCCATGTTCAACCAGAACTTCCGACCGAGACAACGCGCCTCACCTGACCAACCAGCCGATATCGACATAAACAGGAGCACCAGCGGAACACCCCGGGCCGCGAGAGCCGGAGCTCAACCGCGCGAAAAACCCAGAAACCCCACCAAACCGAAATCAGGATCCGCTCAGAGGCCGACCGGTGGATTCAGGCTTAGACATTGGCTGCATAGGGCACAAAAAAGGGGCCGGGCCCGAAGGCCCGACCCCTTTTAGGAGATCAGTAGGTGAAAAAGACTACTTGATGATCTTGGTCACCGTGCCGGCGCCGACGGTGCGGCCACCTTCACGGATAGCGAAACCCAGTCCGGCTTCCATGGCGATCGGCTGAATCAGCGCGACCGTCAGGTCGGTGGTGTCGCCAGGCATGACCATCTCGGTGCCCTCGGGCAACGTGATGACGCCGGTGACGTCCGTGGTGCGGAAGTAGAACTGCGGGCGGTAGTTCGCGTAGAACGGGTTGTGACGGCCACCCTCGTTCTTGCTGAGGATGTACGCGGAGCCCTCGAAGTCGGTGTGCGGCGTAACCGAACCCGGCTTGACGACAACCTGGCCGCGCTCAACGTCTTCGCGCTTGGTGCCACGAAGAAGAAGTCCACAGTTCTCGCCGGCCCACGCCTCGTCGAGCTGCTTGTGGAACATCTCAATACCGGTAACCGTGGTCTTCTGCGTCGGACGGATGCCGACGATCTCAACCTCGGAGTTGATCTTGAGCGTTCCACGCTCGGCGCGGCCCGTAACAACGGTGCCACGGCCGGTGATCGTGAAGACGTCCTCGATCGGCATCAAGAACGGCTTGTCCTTGTCGCGGATCGGGTCCGGGATGTACTCGTCAACGGCCTTCATGAGCTCAAGGATGTTGGCGGTCCACTTCTCGTCGCCCTCAAGCGCCTTGAGTGCGGAGACCTGGATAACGGGGGCGTTGTCGCCATCGAAACCCTGGCTGGAGAGAAGTTCACGAACTTCGAGCTCAACGAGCTCCATGATCTCTTCGTCGTCAACCATGTCGGCCTTGTTCAGCGCGACCATGAGGGTCGGCACGCCGACCTGCTTGGCGAGAAGAACGTGCTCACGGGTCTGAGCCATCGGGCCGTCAGTAGCGGCAACCACGAGGATTGCGCCGTCCATCTGAGCAGCACCGGTGATCATGTTCTTGATGTAGTCAGCGTGGCCGGGAGCATCGACGTGCGCATAGTGACGCTTGTCGGTCTCGTACTCAACATGCGAAATGTTGATCGTGATGCCGCGCTGGCGTTCTTCCGGAGCCGAGTCAATCGACGCAAAGTCGCGCTGAACGTTGATCTTGGACGGGAACTTATCGGCAAGAACCTTGGAGATCGCTGCAGTCAGCGTGGTCTTTCCGTGGTCAACGTGACCGATCGTTCCGATGTTTACGTGCGGCTTTGTCCGCTCGAACTTGGCCTTGGCCACTGTGGGTCCTCCTCAGGACTCGCGTGCAAATTCACGGCCGCCGTTATGAGCGGCCGGTATGCGCTGGATGTGTCTACTTATGTTACTCGGGCCAGGTGGCCGAAGCGATTCGGCCCGAAGGCCAGAATAGAGGGCTATTCGCCCTTGTTCTTGTTGATGATCTCGTCGGCAACAGCCTTCGGGACCTCCGCATAGCTCTCGAACGTCATCGAGTACACCGCACGACCGCTGGTCTTCGACCGCAGGTCACCGATGTATCCGAACATCTCCGACAGTGGAACGTGAGCGCGAATTACCTTCACGCCCTGCGCATCCTCCATGGTCTGGATCTGCCCACGACGCGAGTTGAGGTCTCCGATTACGTCACCCATGTATTCCTCAGGGGTACGAACTTCGACGGCCATCAGCGGCTCGAGCAGAACGGGGTTCGCCTTACGAACGGCTTCTTTGAAGCCCATCGATCCGGCAATCTTGAACGCCATCTCCGAGGAGTCAACGTCGTGCGCAGCGCCGTCAAGCAGGCTGGCTCGAACGCCCACCATCGGGTAGCCGGCCAGGACGCCTACGCGGAGCGCATCCTGAATTCCAGCATCCACCGAGGGGATGTACTCACGCGGGATACGGCCACCAGTGACCTTGTTCAGGAACTCGTACGACTTTTCAGCAGTGATTTCCATCGGCTCGATCGCGATCTGAATCTTCGCGAACTGGCCGGATCCACCGGTCTGCTTCTTGTGCGTGTAGTCGTGACGCTCGACGGCCTTGCGGATCGTCTCGCGGTACGCGACCTGGGGCTTGCCGACGTTCGCCTCAACGTTGAATTCACGCTTCATGCGGTCGACCAGGATGTCCAGGTGAAGTTCGCCCATTCCCTTGATTACCGTCTGGCCAGTTTCCTGGTTCTGTTCGGTACGGAAGGTGGGGTCTTCTTCGGCGAGCTTCTGAATGGCAAGGCCCAGCTTCTCCTGGTCCTGCTTGGTCTTCGGCTCGATAGCGACCTCGATAACCGGGTCAGGGAACGTCATGGACTCCAGTACGACCTGGGCGTTCGGGTCGCACAGGGTGTCGCCCGTGGTGGTGTCCTTGAGGCCGATGACCGCGTAGATGTGACCGGCGGTCACGAAGGCCACCGGGTTCTCCTTGTTGGCGTGCATCTGGAAGATCTTACCGATGCGCTCCTTCTTGCCCTTGGTCGAGTTGATGACCTGGGCTCCGGAGTCGAGGCGGCCCGAGTACACGCGAACGTAGGTGAGGCGACCGAAGAACGGGTGCACCGCAACCTTGAACGCGAGAGCCGTGAAGGGCTCCTCGGCGTCGGGGTGACGCATGATGACCTTTTCTTCGTCGCGCGGGTCGTGTGCCTCAATGGCAGGCACGTCGAGCGGCGTCGGAAGGTAATCGATGACAGCGTCGAGCATCGGCTGAACGCCGCGGTTCTTGAATGCAGAACCACAGAGAACCGGGTAGATCTCGCTGTTGATGGTGAGCTTGCGAATGGCGCCCTTGATCTCGGCAACCGTCAACTCTTCGCCGGCGAAGTAACGCTCCATGAGGTCATCGTCGGTTTCGGCAACGGTCTCGAGCAGAAGCTTGCGGTACTCGGCAGCCTTCTCGACGAGGTCGGCGGGGATCTCTTCGATGGCGTACTTCGAGCCCATCTCCACGTCACCCTTGGAGTCGCCACGCCAGGTCAGTGCGCGCATCTGAACGAGGTCAACGACACCCTCGAAGTCAGACTCTGCACCGATCGGCAGCTGGATGACCAGCGGCTTGGCGCCGAGGCGCTTGATGATGGTGTCGACCGTGAAGTAGAAGTCGGCGCCGAGCTTGTCCATCTTGTTGACGAAGCAAATGCGGGGAACGTCGTACTTGTCGGCCTGACGCCACACGGTTTCGGACTGGGGCTCAACGCCCTCCTTGCCGTCGAACACGGCAACAGCACCGTCGAGGACGCGGAGCGAACGCTCCACCTCCACGGTGAAGTCCACGTGTCCGGGGGTGTCGATGATGTTGATCTGGTTGTTGTCCCAGAAACAGGTCGTCGCAGCGGAGGTGATCGTGATGCCACGTTCCTGCTCCTGCGCCATCCAGTCCATCGTCGAGGCGCCGTCGTGGGTCTCGCCGATCTTGTGGTTGACACCCGTGTAGAACAGGATGCGCTCAGTCGTGGTGGTCTTGCCAGCATCAATGTGAGCCATGATGCCGATATTGCGGACCTTACTCAGGTCGGTGAGCACGTCAAGTGCCACGGGGGTCCTCCAGCGGGTAGGGGTGGAAATGCAGAACAGGGCCGTAAGCATCCGCTTCTCAGCTGTGTTCAGGCGCGCGCCGACTATGCCGACACGCGCCTGAATAGCTGATCAGGAATGCTCGATGGAGCTAGCTACCAGCGGTAGTGAGCGAAGGCCTTGTTCGCTTCAGCCATCTTGTGAGTGTCTTCACGACGCTTGACAGCGGCACCGAGGCCGTTGCTCGCGTCGAGGATCTCGTTGGTGAGACGCTCGGTCATGGTCTTCTCGCGACGCGCCTTGGCGTAGCTGGTCAACCAGCGAAGCGCCAGGGTGTTGGCGCGGTGCGGCTTGACCTCAACCGGAACCTGGTAGGTGGAACCACCGACGCGGCGCGAACGCACCTCGAGGGTCGGACGGACGTTGTCGAGCGCCTTCTTCAGCGTGACAACGGCATCCAGCTCGTTCTTGGCGGACACTCCGGCGAGGGCATCGTAAACGATGCGCTCGGCGAGGCCCTTTTTGCCATCGAGAAGGATCTTGTTGACGAGCTGGCTGACGATGGGTGCACCGTAAACCGGGTCGGCAATGACAGGGCGCTTGGGAGCGGGTCCTTTACGGGGCATTACTTCTTCTCCATCTTTGCGCCGTAGCGGCTACGTGCCTGCTTACGGTTCTTGACGGCCTGGGTGTCCAGTGCGCCGCGAATGATTTTGTAACGCACACCGGGGAGGTCCTTAACACGGCCTCCGCGCACGAGCACCATGGAGTGCTCCTGCAGGTTGTGGCCCTCGCCGGGAATGTAGGCGGTGACCTCGGTGCCGTTGGAAAGCTTGACGCGGGCGACCTTGCGAAGAGCCGAGTTCGGCTTCTTCGGGGTGGTGGTGTAGACGCGGGTGCAAACGCCGCGCTGCTGCGGGTTGGACTTCAGGGCGGGAGCCTTGGTCTTGGTGACCTTGGGGCTACGGCCCTTCCTGACCAACTGCTGAATGGTGGGCACTAATTACTCCTTGATATTGCTGCACGGTGACAGCTTTGTGATGGTTAGCATTCGACTTAGCTCTTGCGAGTTAGGTCGAGTTCATCTGGACCCGCTTGAACCCACACGATTGCTCGCGCGTGTTTTGGTGGGTATGCCGTGGGGGCATGGCCTTCGACCAGCCCTACATGTGTGGAATCTCGCACCTGTGCTCTCAGGAGGGCATAATTCAGGCGCACGACAAAGCGCACACCCGGTAATTCTAGCCCGGCGGGGCCTTGACGGTCAAATGGGTTGTGCCCCGCGTCGCAGGTGCCGCCGCGCACCCCTTCTCCTGCACTTCTACTTCCCGGGCCTGGGCCCGGTCGCTGGGCCCATGATCTATCGTGGGCCCGGTTTCCGGGCCCGGGCCCGGTCGGTATTTGCCCCTCGTATTAGAGCGAATGCGCGGGCTCGGCTAGGGATTGCGCGGCCAGAGCGGGGAGTCGAGGGTGCTGTCGAGGTCGGCGAGCAGGGCCTGCACCTGGGGCTCGACGTGCTCGGCGATCGCGGCGAGCAGGCGAGGCTGCTGTTGCTGGAGTTCGGCACAGACCCTGCGGCCGACCTGGGTGGCGAACTCGTCGGCGAGGCCGATTTCTACCCGGAGGGCGGCCTTTTCTTCGGGGGTGAGCGGCGGGAGGGGCTCCTGCGCTGTTTCGTCTGGGTCGTGGTCGGCCTGCGGGTTCCGGCCGGGACCTTGACCGGGTTCGGACTCGAAGTCACCGCCCGGGGCGGCAGGCTTGGGGTCCGCAGGTGGTGAACCGGGGGGTTCCAGGCCGGCGAGTTCGCTGAAGGTGAAGAGGTAGGGGGCATCCGCTGCGGGTTGCGGGTCAAGGTCGAGGCCGCGAAATTCCGGCTCGAGCCCTTCGGCCGGGCGATACGCCTGCGCGGATTGACGGCGCTCGCTCAGGTTGAGTTCGTGCGCGAGCAGCGGGAGGTTGCGCTCGGTGTATTCATCGACCGATGCATCGATGACGATCTTCATGCGCATGGAAAGGGCGTGCTGCACAACGTGGGGCACGTCGACGGCGAGTCCGGCCGACGCGATGATCGGCGAGCCGAAGCACTGACGGCAGAGCCGTGCGCGGCCGCGGTGCGTTGCGGGCCGCCACCGGGTGATCCAACGCAGCCAGTTCTCAACCTCATGGTTGACGCGCGATTCGATGGACCCTTCCATACTGCATAAGGGTACTCGACCGGCGTTACCCGCGACATGCCTCGAACGACCCCATCATCGAGGCTCGTTGTCGTCGTCCTTCTGCCAGGGCCACTCGGGGGTGCCGGATCCGTCGGGCTTGGCCAGCAGCACGACGAAGTAGAGAAACGCGATGAGCCAGCCGCAGACCGCGACGGAGATCGCGAAGGGGCTCGTCATCTCGCCGCCGATGAAGATTACCGAGCGAAAGAGTTCGCCGGCGCCGAGGCTGTAGAAGACTCCCCCGAAGACGCAATAGGCCAGGTAGGCAGCGACTCCGGCGAGGAAGATCGGCAGCGGCGGCACCTGAGTGAGGCGCTCGGGCGAGCGCAGCACTGCGGAGAGAATGACCCAGACCAGGGCGAGGACCGCGGTCGTGACCATGAGGGGGCCGAGGAGGGCACCGGCATCCGTTTCGTTGATGACGTCGCGATTGAGCAGCAGGCTGAGCACCCCGAATGACGCCACGATGAGGGCCACATAGAGGACGACCGAAAAGGCCGCCATGGTGATCGCGTACTTTCGGTATTCCCGCATGGCTCTAGCGTAGGCCCGCGGGCGCAGCGCGAGCAGCCGCACACGGTGCAGCGAAGCGGATGCCGCGGCTGGCGTGAAGACTGGGCCCCCTCTGAACCCAGGCCCAGTTTCTAAACTGGGCCCACGGTCGGGGCCCGGGCCCCGACCGTCCATCGGAGTCCCGTCTGCACAGCACGAAGCCCCGGCCACCCCTTGGGGCGGCCGGGGCCAAAAAAAGAACGTTACGGGCGGGTGGGGTGCGGGCCGTCGGCGAGCAGGCGCTCGTACTCGGTGCGGGCCTCGAGGTTGCGGGCGGTGACGCGGCGTCCGCGACGGGCGATCCAGGCGCCGGCCCAGATCGGAACCTCGCGGGCGATGAGTCCGGCGGCGATCGCGCCCGGGTTCAGCCAGAGCGAAGACACGAAGCGACTGAGGTCGGCAACACCGACCGTGTCGACCGTTCCATCGAAGACGAGGCCGAGCAGCGCCCCGCCGATGTAAGAGAAGTAGACGACGACGGCGACGATGAATCCGAACAGCACGTACGCCCACCAGCCGCCCCGGTTGACCAGAGCGATCAGTCCGACATAGGCGAGGAAGAAGAACAGGATGGGGATGTAGAAGACCGGCAGCGCAGCAAAGGTGGTGAACCCGGTCACGGTCGCGGCGACGCTGGTGCTGGTCACTCCGATGATGATGAAGGCGGCTGCAGCGTAGAGCAGGGCGAAAACCACCGTGGCGAGCAAGGCGATCAGGATGCCACCGCCCCGGTTGCTGCGGGGGCGCGGCTTGGTCGGCGCCTGCACGTAGATCGGCGACTGGGCTGCGGGCGCGGCGTAGGCCGGAGCAACGGGCGCCGGCGCGTCGACCGGCACGTCATCGACCGGCACAGTGGAAGCGGCGGCGGGCGTTCCGACAACGAGGGGAGCCGACGCGGTGACCACGGGTTCTGAATCGATGGCCGTGCTCCGGGCCGGCACGGTGGCCGCCGGAGTATAGGAGTCGGCGTAGTCGTCGGCGAGGCTCGGGGCGGCAACGTCGGCCGATGCAACCGGCTGGGCCGTCGACATCGGCGACAGGTTGCGAGAATTCGCCGAAGCGGTCGCGGCATCGGCACGTTCGGCCGCGCTCAGGTTGGCGTTGATGGCGTCATAGTCGATGACGAGGGGCTCCTGCACCGGCTCAGGCGAAGCTGCCTCCGCTGAAGGTACTACTGCAGGCTCCGGCACGGCATGCCCGCGAGCGGTCTCGTCGGGCGACGCCGTTGCATCCGTTTCAGAATTCTTCTTGCCGTCAAGTGGCGTGTTGTCGCTCATGCTGAACTCCTCGTGGCCTTCGCCGTGACTGGCCTTTAGTGTACCAAGGGCACGGCAAATGCCATGGAGACTCGGCGTGCCGCGCCGTTATCCAACGGATGTCGTCGCCGCTACCAGCGAATACACCAGTCCAGAGATGGTCGCGTCCACCAAGGTCTCTTCGCCGGAGGCCTGCGCCGTATCGATCCCGTGCACGAGGAACAATCGGCTCCCGGATTGCACACTGGCGACGAATTCAAGCACCTGGGCGTAGGTTCCCGTCACGGTGATCTGCAGCGGGAAGGCGGCAAAGTTGCTCTCCGTGATCAGCGCGACGGGCGCTGGCGTTGCAGCCTCCGCGGCCGAAGAAGCCGCCGCAGACGCGCCTTCTGAATCCGGCGCGGCCGACCCAGTAGAAGTCGCAGCCGCAGCCGCAGCCGCCGGGACCTCGGGCAGCACAGGCACATAGGCCTGCGCCTCGGTCACGGTCATTCCGGTGAGGGTGAGGCCCACCGCCTGGGCCTGGGCGTCGAGCTGGTCGACGAAGGCCGGCATGGCCGAGCCGCTCGGCACGGATTCGGCGAGCGCCTCAGCCGTCGCGGTCAGCGCGTCCAGGTCTTCGAAGTCGTGCTTGAGGCGGGCGAGCAGGGCGACGTGCCCGGCATTCGTGCTCTGCACGGCCGCCCGGCTCGCGTCGGCGGCGTTCATGCTGTCGAGCTGCGGCTGCACTCCGAGAAGCACGCCGAGAACGACGATGACGCTCGTCACCAGCATCGAACCGATGAGCCAGAGCTTGTTCTTGTCCATGGCTAGTCCTTTTTCGGCGGGTCGAAGCGGTGCGCGAACGCCACGTCATTGACGTGCATCGTGATGGTGACGGTATAGCTGCCCAAGTTCTGGTCGAGCGAGACCGAGCCCGGCAGCGCATCGGCAAAGCCGTCGAGCGTACTGAGCGCGTTCAGCCAGGCTGGAATGTCCGGCAGCACGGCGCTCGTCGCGGTGAACGACACGGTCGCCACCCGCAGTCCCTGCAGCGGTGCGGTCGCCTGGGTGTATGCCGCGAGCGGGGTCGCCGAATCCACCTGTACCGTGCCGATCGCGACGCTGCTCGGCAGGGTGCCCTGCGCTGCGTCGAGGTAGCCCTTCCAGTCAATTTCAGTCGAGGCGCCCAGCTGCTGCGCCGCCTCGCTCAGCGCGATCTGGTGTTGCAACGACCGCACGGCGAAGTACTTGCCCTGTTCGGTCAGCAGGGTTTCGGTGCGGGCCTGCTCGGTCGCGAGTTTGGTTTGGGCGCTCAGCGCGAGCGCCGTTGACGCGCCGACTCCGAGGGCGACGAGCACGGCGATGCCAGTGACGCCGAGGGCGAGGCTGCGCCGTTGCCGCTGGCCGCGCCGCTCGGCTCGCACCTCCGGCGGCAGCAGGTCGACCCGTTGGTCGCCGCCGATGACGGGCACATCGTCGTTCGAAGCGCGTCTCATGCTGCACGCCCGAGCGCGAGGCCGAGGGCCACGGTGTAGGCGGAGCCGCTCAGCCGCAGCGCTTGAGCATCGATAACGGATGCGAGACCCACCGTTGCGAGCGGATTCCCCCGGGTCACGCCGAGGCGGGTCAATTTCGAGACCGCCTCGGCCAGGCCGGGAAGCTCGGCTCCCCCACCGCTGAGTACGATGGCCGACACTGGATCGCTCGGCCGGGTGTTGGCGAAGTAGCTGAGCGTGTTGACGATGCTGCCGAGCTGGTCGTGCATGGTGTTCGCAATGATGCGGGCGGCGGCCGCCTCGATCGGGCTGGAATCCGGCACTGCGGCGTCGAACAGCACTGCGGCGGCGGACGATTCGGTCGCGGCCGGCAGACCGACGCGACGTTTCAGCTGCTCGGCGGCGGCGGCATCCGTTTGCAAACCGTCGCTGAGAGCCTGGGTGAGATCGTTGGCTCCGGTGGGGATGATGCGCACGAACTGGGGTACACCGTTACGGGTGATCACGATGCTCGTGGTCGTCGCGCCGAGGTCGATGACGGCCACGACGCCGTCGATGCCGGGGCGGGTGACCAGCAGACGGCTGACCGCGAAAGGGATCAGGTCGACGTCGATGGTTCTCAGCCCGGCCAGACGCACCGCGGAGACATTGGCGACGACGGCCGCCTTGACGGCCGCGATGAGCAGCCCGTTCACGGTTGGGCCGTGCTCGGTCGTTGACTCCGAGATGGGATAGAAGTCGAGCAGTGCGTCGGCGACCGGTACCGGCAGCAGGTCCTGCACCTCGAACGGGAGCGCCTGTCGAATGCGCGCGAGCGACATTTTGGGCACGCTCAGGTCGCGGGCCAGCACGCGCTGGTTGCCCATGCCGAGCACTACCTGGCGGGAACGGAACCCACCGCCAGACCACAGCGCTTTGAGCGCGGCGGCCACCGTGTTCGGCTCGATCACCTCGCCGGCGATGACGGCTCCAGGCGGCAGCGACACCTCGTGATAGCGCAGCAGCATTGGCCGGGGCTTGCCGGGACCCCGCACCTCGACAGCGCGCAGGTGCGCGGTGCCGATGTCTATTCCGACGATGCTCTGAGCCACGAGAAGTGCTCCTTATAAATAGGGATGGGTGAACTGACGAGTGGATGCTGGGCGCGGCCGGTCATTACGGAACCGTCGCTCCCCGCGCGGTGAACGCCGAACTCACTTCAACCAGCAGGTTCACGCTGTAGCGGGCCGACACCGGTGAGAGGAATTTGGGCGGCGCAATGTAGCGAAAGCGCGGATCGTAGGTGTAGTTCTTGCTGTACCCGTTGGCGCCGCCACTGTTGGTCATTCGCACGGAGCCGCGATATTTCTGGGCGAGCGACCCGTTGATGGTCAGCACGCCCTGATTGCCGCCGCGGTCGTAGTTCTGCACCTGAATGGTGTGGTCGAGCGAGAGCATGGCCGCGTCGATGCGCCGATTGTCAGGCAGGATGGCGCCACCTTCACCGAGGCCGACCCCCGGGCAAACCTCCCCATGCGTACTGTCGCAGTACGGGTTCCAAACCCAGATGGCATTCTGCGCGACCAGCCCGAGCACGTCGGTGGATGCATCCGAATAAATGATGTCGCCGGTGACGTAGAGAAAGTTGTCGGTGGCGATGGTCATCGTGCCGTCCAGGGTTCCCATCACGAAGGCATCTCCCTTGCGGCAGTCATAGGACCGGGCGCTTGGCGCGGTTTCATGCGTCACGGGAAAGCCGATACCGTTGCCGACGGAGCAGGTGGCCGCGCTTTGGCCGCTGGGCCAGTCGGTGCTGCTCGTATAGTTCGCATCAGTGACGACGCCCGGAACGCTCTGCACAAAGAGCAGGTTCGCGTTCAACACCGGGACGGTGGCGCCGGCCGTCGAGCCGAGCCGGCCATTGGCCGTTCCCGGCAGGCCGCAGGCCGCCGGCGTGCTGCCCGACGTCGCCGGGTCCCCGACGATGCGGGTCTTCTTGGTCCAGGGCGAACGGATGGTCATGGTGCCCGAGCTGTTCAGTACGATGCTGGTCGGGCCGGTGTAGAGGCAACCCGGAGCGTTTATACCGGCGTCCGTCCGGGTTTCCTGCTTGAGCTGCATGTTGGTAGCCGGCATCGCGATGACCGGGCTGGTCGTCGGCTGGCCGCCGTTGAAAACCTGCCCAGAGCAGTCGCTGCCGTCGGAGGCTTTCTTGAGGTAATTCGCACCGGGCGCTCCCGGATCGCCCGTCGTGATCGTGCCGTTGAACGTGGCCCCGCAGATGCGCATGGTGTCGTTGGAGTGCGCCGGACCGTTGACGAGGTCGCTGCTGCCGAAGGCGATGTCGCCGCACACGCTCGTGCCGCCGGAGGGCATCGGCCGACCGGCCCAGGCGTAGGTGTCGGCGCAGCCGGACGTCGTGATCCCGCTCTGCGCCGGGTCCTGCATCTCATACACGGTGAAGTAGAGGTAGTCGATGAAGCCGTCCTGCCGGATATTGGCGACGATGCTGCGGGTCACGGCTCCCACCCGTCCGGTGGAGCGGATGCGCAACACCCCCGACGACGCATAGGCCGCGTTGTCGACCTCGTAGCGGAAAGACGCGGTACCGCCGCTGCCGGTGACGGTGCCCCAGGCGCCGTCGGTGCCGAGGCCGAATGCCGGGTTCTCGGTGGCCGCCGAGGGCGCAGTGACTGTGCTGCCCGCGCTGAAGCTTGCCGCCGGGTTGCCGAACCGGTAGTAGGTGTTGTCGTTGGCGAGGCGGCTTTCGTAGTCGGCCACACCGGCATAGGCGGCGGCCATGGCGCCGTTCCAGTTCTGGTCGCTCGAGGCTTTGAGGCTGCCGCTGACCGAGAACGTCATCGCGGTAGCGACGAGGGTGAGCAGCAGCAGGCCGAGGCCGATCACGACGACGAGGGCGGCGCCGCGTTCGTCCGGTTCTCGGCGGATGAGGCGACGAAAGACGCTCAGCCACGCGAATCGCTTTCGGGGCGTCCAGGTGCTTCGGCGCCGGGAGGGGCGCCAGAACGGGTAGGCGCTCATGACGCCCCCGCCGCGACGGCAACGTTGGGCATGCCGACGGTATTGTGCAGGGTGACCGCGCTGCGGGCATCCGTCACGGTGGCCTGCACCGTGAGATTCACCGAAACGGATGCGACGCTGCGCAGCTCGGTGCTGGTGAGCAGCGTGCCGTCGCCCCCTGAGCCGAGCAGAGGCAGGCCGGCGGCGTCACGGTAGCCGAATAGAAATGTGCCGGGGTCGCCCGGCGCCACGGTTTCGGCGATGATGCGCGACGATTCCGGCTCGCCGGAAAACCCGAAATACCCGCCGCTGAGGGCGGTGGCGGCCCAGCGGGTCTCCACCAGTCGCCTATCGGCGTCGAGGGACAGGCGAATCTTCACCGGCTGTTGGGTGGGCATGCCGAGGTTGACGTAGGCATACAGGGTCACCGCTTCCGAGGTCGCTTCGAGGAGGGCCGGGTCGGGCAGCGGATACCCGGACACCGGGTTCTCGGTGGCCGCGCGGATGACCCGGGCGACCTCGTTCATGCCGTTGGACACCTGCCGGGTGTTGGCTGTGAGCAGCTTTGCCTGGCCGAGCGAACGGGAGGCGCTCAGATAGAGGCTCGAGATCATGGTCATGAACACGCCGAGCAGCAGCATCGCCACGAGCAGCTCGACCAGCGACAGACCGGCGTCGTTTCTCCGGGGCGGCATCATGGCGCCACCGCTCGCGGGTCGAGGGTGACGACGCCGCCGGCGGCCACGCCCCGGGTGAGCACGGCGAGGTTTGCAGCGGGCACGGGCGTCGTCGCGGAGCCGCTGGCGGCACCGGAGAAGAAGGTCCAGGAGCCGAACGGCAGGCCGAGTTGGGTCGTGGCGTCGGCGGGGAGCTGCCCGAAGTTGTAGATCGTGGCGACTGCGCAGCCCGGATCCCCGCTGCCGGCCGGCGCGGTCGTCGACTCGGCCCGCAAAAATTGCCCGGCCAGGCCGGTCACGGACAGCACACCGAGCGGCACGTTGACGGTGGCACTGCCGCCGGGAAGCGTACCGACGGACGCGGCCGCGAGGCCGATTGCCCCGTCGGCGGCCGGGGTAATCCAGGCGACCGGGTCGACCGATACGCAGCCGGGGGTGCTCGGGGTGGCCGCGATGAAACGGCCGGCGAAGACCTCATAGCCGAACGGGTACAGCCGAAAGTCCTGCACGTTCGCGTTGCTCGGGTTGACAGCTGCGTAAGGCTCGTAGGTGCTGCGAAAGGTGGTGCTCAGGTTGTTCGGCAGCAGCGTCGTGCCCTCCGAATAGTTCGTGCCGTAGCGGGCGGTGACGGTTCCGGCCAGATCGTAGGCGAAGGCGACGGATGCCGCTCCTCCGGCCGCGACGCCGACCGTCTGCGCCCCGCTGGTCGCCTGATTTTTGTCGACGAAGTTGGGGCGGGAGACGGTGACGTCATAGGTACCGGGCTGCACCTTGAGCAGATAACTGCACCCCTCGGCATCCGTTGCCGCTGGTGCCTCGCTGAGCATCGCAGCGCCGTTCGGGACGACACCCGGCGCTGCGGAGATGGCCACGCCGGCGGCGCCGCTGCCGGAGGCGGTCAGCACCGACACGAGGATGGTGCCGAGTGCCGGATCGTTGATGCGGCTGCCGGGGGCGAGTGCACTGTCGGCGCGCACGACCGGAGTCGTGGCGCGCATGCTGTCCCAGGTGACGGTGACGTTGACGCGGCGGTAACGCAGCTGGCCACCGCCGGAACCGCAGTTGCCGTCGGCACCGGTGGTGGTTTCCCAGTCGGTGGAGCGGTGCAGGGTGAAGGTCGTGCCGTTTTGTACGACCGTGCTGGTGCTTTCGAGCACGGCGAATACGTTTCCGGCCGAGCGGGCGAGGTCGATCTCCTGCGCGGCCAGGTTGACGGCCGATTCGCGGGACCGCGCGTCGTTGCCGAGATAGAGGGAGGTGACGAGTCCGTAGCCGACACCGACGGCGATGATGGCGAAGACCAGCATGGCTACGAGGACCTCGATGAGGCTGACGCCTTCGTCGTTTCGGGCGAGGTGGCCCAGGCTGAGCCGTTTTGGAGCGTGCACGCGGGCCTCCTTCGCGAGAGTCAGGTCGAGATGTTGCAGAACCGGGTGGCCGGGGCGGCCCGAAGGGCGGCCCCGGCTTTGGCCGGTGATGCGCTGGTGCCACTAGCCTGCGGCGGGGGCGAAGCAGTTCGTTGACGAAGTGGTATCGGTGTCGTCATCATCGGTGATGCCGAGAGAGTCAGTCACAAAGTATTTTGCATTTGTTGTGCTGACGGCTCCAATGCAGAAGGTCGTCGGCGTGAGCTGCTCGTAGTTGATCGTGGTTGTGTTCGGGCCTTGGGTGTAGCCATAGCTGGTCACGCCAGGCATATCCGTCTCGTTGAACCCACCGGTAGCGGGCATCGCGCCCGACTCCGTCTGCAGCGCGATGATCGCGGTCTTGGCGTTGGCGAGGTCGCTCTTGACGCTGGCGTCCTTGGCGTTGTTCTGCACGCCGAGGTACACCGGGATGGCGATGGCGGCGAGGATGCCGATGATGATCACGACGACGAGCAGCTCGATCAACGTGAACCCTTTCTGGTTCTCGGTGAAGCGTGCGCGGCGCTGGTTCAGTAAAGCGAGCAGGCGAATAATCATGGTGTGTCCATTCGGGTTGGAAGTGGGCCGTACAAAGCGAGCCGGGTAAGGGCTCGTGGTGCTGTGTTTCTTACGTGCTGTGTTTCTTGGCGACCGAGGGTGCGATCGGAGCTTCAGATTAGGGGGCTATTTTTCTTCCGCACGACCCACAAGTGAGGGTGATTTTGGGTATTACCCACCCCCACAACGGGATCGTTCGCACTCCGCGGGCACACCAAACGCCCCACAACGCGGGTCAAGAAGCCGGCACGCTTTACGCCGGCGTCTCAAGACCCGCGAGGCGGGGTCGAGGGCAGTGCTGGCTTACTTGATCATGCTGGCGATGCTGAAGATGGGCAGGTAGAGGGCGATCACCATGCCACCGATGACGACGCCGAGAAAGGCGATCAGCAGCGGTTCGATCATGGCGGTGAGCTGCTCGGTAGCAGATTGCACCTCCTGGTCGTAGAAGTCGGCGATCTTGTCGAGCATCAACTCGAGCGTTCCGGCATCCTCTCCTACGGCGATCATCTGCACGACCATGGCCGGAAAGACCGGGTGTTCGAGCAGCGGCTCCGAGACAGACTTTCCGCGCCGCACCGCCTCGCCGACCTCGGTCAGCGCATTTTCGATGGCCCAGTTGCCGCTGGTCTCCCCCACGATCTTCAGCGCCTGCAGAATGGGGACGCCGGCGCCGAGCATATTGGCAAAGTTGCGGCTGAACCGTGCCACCGCGACCTTCTTCTGCAGCAACCCGAACACCGGCAGTTTCAACCGCAACGGGTCGAGTCGGCGGCGCACGGCCTCGGTGTGTTTGTTGCGTCGCCACCAGAGGGCGAAGGCGACGCCGAGCACCGCGCCGATCGGTACAACGTAGATCATCGATTCCGAGAGGGCGACGAGCAGTTGGGTGGGCAGCGGCAGGGCGCCGCCCAGGCCGGTGAACATGTCTTGAAAGATCGGCACGATGAAGATCAGCATGATCAGAACGGCGGCGAACGACATCGCCAGCACGATCACCGGGTAGGTCATCGCCGACTTGATGGTGCCGCGCAGCTTGACCTCCTTCTCGAAGTTCTCGGCGATCGAGTTCAGCGCGCCGTCGAGAAAGCCGCCGGTCTCACCGGCGCGAACCATGTTCACCATGATCGGCGGAAAGGTCAGCGGATGCTTCGCGAGCGACTCCGAGATCGACTGCCCGGCTTCGACGTCGTCGCGGACCAGGGCGAGCACAGCGGCGAGGGGTTTGCTCTCGGTCTGCTCGGTGAGGATGCCGAGGGCGCGCAGCAGCGACAGCCCGGCCCCGATCATGGTGGCGAACTGCCGGCTCATGATGGCGAGGTCCTTCAGGCGCACTCCGCGCGAGAAGACCGACAGAGTCAGTGACCGCCCGAGCCCGGTTCCCGGCACGACCGGGGCGATCGAGATGGGGGCGATACCCAGGGCGTTCAGCCGGGACGCCACCTGGGACTCACTCAGGGCATCCAGTTGCCCCTTCACGTTCTTGCCGGCGGTGTCCCGCCCGGTGTAAGAAAAAGCGAGGGCGGTCGACATCAGCTCGCCGACCGGGCGAGGTCAGCGGTCGCAGCGGTCGGGCGGTCCGCCGGCGCCACGCCGTTCGCGACGGGCAGGCCGGCCGCCACCTCACGAAAGCTGGTCTGCCTGAAGCTGGGCTCGACAAACGGCTTCTCCGCAAATCCAGACGGCGCAAATCCAACCGGAGCAAATCCCGCCGGCGCAAGTCCAGCCGCAGCGAAACCGGCCTCTACGAAGCCCGGATCGGCGGCGAACGAGAACCCGCCGGTCTGTCCTGGCGTGTCGCTGCGACGAATGAGTTTGTCGAGTCCCACGGCGTTTTGGGCCTTCTCCAGCGCGGCCTGGCGCGTGACCTGGCCGCTGTTCACGAGTTCGGCGAGGTGCTGATCCAGGGTGTGCATGCCGCGCTCGCGCCCGGTTTGCATCATCGATTCAATCTGGTGGGTCTTGCCCTCGCGAATGAGATTGGCGATCGCCGGAGTCGTCACGAGAATCTCGGTGGCCGCCACACGCCCGATGCCGGTCGCCGACTTGACCAGGGCCTGACAGATCACGCCCTGCAGCGTCTGGGCCAGTTGCGCGCGCACCTGGTTTTGCTGGTGCGGCGGAAAAACATCCACGATGCGGTCGACGGTCTGGGCCGCGCTCTGCGTGTGCAGGGTCGCGAAGACGAGATGCCCGGTCTCGGCGGCGGTCAGCGCCACCTGAATTGTCTCGAGATCCCGCAGCTCGCCGATCAGAATCACGTCGGGATCCTGCCGCAACACGTGCTTCAAAGCGGATGCGAAACTAGCCGTATCCGCTCCCACCTCGCGCTGGGTCACCACTGACTTCTTGTGCGCGTGCAGAAACTCAATTGGATCCTCGACGGTCACGATATGGTCGGCCCGCGTGCTGTTGACGAGGTCGACGAGCGCGGCGAGGGTGGTTGACTTTCCCGAGCCGGTCGGCCCCGCCACGAGCACGAGCCCGCGGGGAAGCTGCGCGAACTCGGCCACGGACTCGGGGATACCGAGCGACTTGAGGTCTTGGATCTCGCTCGGAATCAGTCGAAAGGCAGCCCCGGGCGTTCCCCGCTGCTGGTGCACATTGACCCGAAACCGGCTGACTTTCCGGCCTGCGCCGCGCAGCGTGTAGGCGAAGTCCAGCTCGTGATCGCGGTCGAAGATGTTCTGCTGCGGGGCAGAGAGGATGCTGCGGATCGCCCGGCTCGCCTTCTCCGCCGACCAGATCGGCGCATTGTCGATCGAGCCCAGCCCCCCGTCTCGGCGGATCATCGGGGGGGACCCCACGGTGACGTGCAGGTCGGAACCGTGCTGCGCGACGACACACTCGAGCGCCGCGAGCAGGTCGGCGTCGATCGGACCGAGCGCTTTATCGGCCCGATCGAGCGGACGCACCGGCTGAGCCAGGTCGAGAGCTAGCCCCGGACGGGCCTGCTCGAACGGCTCGGCAACACTATGGCCTGGGCGCGGCTCTGGCACGGAGCCGGGCGTGGCGTCGGCGGGTGACCGGGTGCGCGCCCGGAGCGGGGGCAGCACCTGCACCTCACCGGGGCGGCTCTCGTCCCGCGCATCGCGGGCCGAAACGGGGTGCCAGTCGATGGCGTCGCTCGCCGCGGGGGTCTCGTGCCTGCCCGCATTGTCGGTCGGCGACGGGGGCATTTTCGGGTCGTCCATGGGATCCTTCTCGCAAAGCAATGGCGTCGGGTACTGATTGCCGCGAAAGACACGGCCGCGCTGGTTATTCGGGGCAAGACGACCGGTCATCGAGGGTGCGGTGACCGACGCTGGTAGGCCTGGCGCTACGAGGGTAAGTCGTGTTCGCCGAGGTCTACGTAAGCCGTAACGCTAACGACGAGACTGCCGGCTCGGTAGTCCCGCGATCTGGGGGTCTGCACCCGGTATGTCACTGTTTTCCCGATCTCTCGCTGAGCGCCGCAGCGTTCAGTGGACTCTCGCTGTGCGCCGCAGCGTTCAGTGGACTCTCGCTGTTCGCCGAGACTCTCGCCCTGCCGCCCCGCAGTGTCTGTGGGGCCCTCGTCCTGATCCATGCCCCCTCGCCGCGTTTCACACCCTGCACTTTGTTCCGGGCCCGGGCCCGATCTGCGGGCCCACGATAGATCATGGGCCCGCTTTCGCAATATGGGCCCGGCATGGCTGCACACGCTGTTTGTGGATCGACGCATCAATCGCTCTCGCCTGATCTGCATTAAATGGTGACAGAGTTTCGATAGTTATTTTTATTTGTTGCTCACGTCACCGCAACGCTTCCGATGGCACGAACCTTTCAATCGAACGGGAGTCAGGGCCTTCTAGCGCGCGGGAAGCTCCGCCAATTCGCTGTGGCACCGAAATTCGTGTAGAAATCCACCTGAGCTTCTCTCGCTTTTATGTTCGATTGGGGTAGAATCATGGGAAGGAGGCAATGGCGCCCATGTTCATGGACAACCCGAGCGAGTCCAGTTCGAACCCCACTATTGTGGCGGTGGAGCAGGCGCGGGATGCGTTGTTGGCGGCGTTGGGTGGGCTGTCCTTCGGGTCGCTCGGTGATGAAGAATCCCTGACCATGCTGCTCGCGCTGGAAAGTGTGTGGGCCGGGTCGTTGATGGGGCGCGGGTGCTGTCCACGACGGATGTGCTCCGTCGTTCCGAATACCTTGATAAGTCCGTGGCCACGACGGCGATGACCGCCGATCAGACCGACGGCCAGCACGGCCGGCACGCAGGCCGCGACGAGCAGACTGGAGCAAGCGGCGGCCAGGTGTTCAGTCCTTGCCCGCAGGAACCCGGCGACATCCGCTCGATCGGTGAGAAGCAGGCCGGGATCCTCCGCGCGGTGTTCGAAGCGGCCGCTCGACAGCCGGGAACCCCGACGATGGGCGGCGCGGCACCGGCGGCTATCAGCCCGTGTTGTTCGGCCACCAGGGTCAGGTATTGCACCTCGGCACCACCAACCGATTCTTCACCGCCAGCCAACGCCGAGCATTAGCGGCCCGTGATGGTGGCTGTGTCATCCCCGGCTGCACCGTGCCGCCGCACCTCACACAGGCTCACCACGTTATTCCCTGGAGTAAGGGCGGCCTCACGGACATCGACAACGCCGTTCTCATCTGCAACGCCGCGCATAGCAGCATCGAAACGTCCGGCTGGGACATCGACATGCGACACGGACGCCCCTGGGTGCGCGGCCCCCTCATCTTCGACCCCACCCAAACCTGGCGCCCCGCCGGCCAAAACCGTGCCGCCACCCCCGCGGAGAAACCCCTCTGGGAGAAGTGAGCGCCATCGCGATGGGCGCGACGCCCCGGTCGCGGTGTCCACCAGCGCCTGGCAGGTACTACTGGGCGAGGGCCAGGGCGCTGGGATCCAGAAGCACGTAGATCATCCCGGTGATAGCCAGCTCCGTGGTGTCTGTTCCCTGGGGGGCCTCGGTCACCAACGTGGAAATGAACACGGTTCGCTCGCCATGCTGCAGACCGGCAACGAAGTCAAAGAGATTACTCTGGGCTCCCTGAACCGACATAGTGATGGGAAGCGCGAGGTAGGCGCCGTCGCTGAACGAGTTCGCCGCGGCGTCGGCAGAGTCGTCAGAGTCGTCAGAGTCGTCAGAGTCGTCAGAGTCGTCAGAGTCGTCAGAGTCCGCATCCGGCACTGGCATCCCTGGCGGCACAGCGTCATCACCAGCACCAGCACCAGCACCAGCCGACAGCGCGGCCCCCGCCACGTGTTCATAGGCCACCGCGTCGCCGAGGGCCAACGACTCAAGGGTCACATTGTTCTGATGAGCGATGACTTCGAGCTGCCCGACGAATGCCGGAATCGCCGCGTCGGGCGGGACAGCCGTCTGCAACGTGCCCAGATAGGTGCGGAATTCTGCGATGCCGTCAAAGTCGTGTTGCAAGCTCTCGAGGGCGATCTCATACTCGGCGTTCTGCGCGTCCACGACCTCGCGGTGGGCGGTTACGGCTCGCACCTCCTCGAGCTTCGGCGCAATCCCCAGGAGCCCGCCCAGAACTACGGCGGTGCTCACGGTAGACGCCATCACTGCACCGAATAGTCGATTTCGATTCATGATCAGTTTCCCCCGCCTACGCGATTAGCACGGGCATCCGCATTGATGTTGATTTCAATGTCCACGACGTAGGTACCCGATTCTGAGCGCGTGATCGAACCGGGGCTGGCATCAGCAGACCCGGGCAGCATCTTCAGATTCGTCAGCCATTGCGGCACGGCCGGCAATGATGGACTGGTCAGGCTGAGGGTGAGAGTGGCCACGCGGGGGTTGTGCAGGGCAACGGTGCTTTGGGCGTAGTCCTCCCACGGCGAGCCGGAGTCACTCGTCACCGCATCGATGGTGACCACGCTGGGCAAAATTACGCGCACTTCAGCCAGGTAGGCTCGCCAGTCGATTTCGGTTTTGGTTCCGACCGTTCGTGCGGCCGCCGTCAGGTCGATCTGTGCCGGCACACTCCGCACCTGCGAATACTTGGCAAATTCCAGAAGCAACTCGTTGGTGCGCGCCTCAGCGTGCGCGAGATCGGCTTGGGCAACCCCGGCTTGTACGGAGACCGCCCCGATCGATGCCGCCATGAAGAAGACGACTCCAGCGGATGCGGCCAGAATGATGCGGCGCAGCATTCTGCCCTTGCGTTTGGCCTTAAGTTCAAGGGGCAGCAGGTTGGCTCGAGGTTCGCCGCCGTAAACCAGCTCCCGCCGGTTGCTGCTGTGCTTCATGCTTTGCTCCCCAGGGCCAGCCCGAGAGCTGCAACGAAAGTGCACTCCGAGTCTTGCAATACGGCCCGATCCACATCGGGCCCCAATTCCAGACCCCCGACGGGCTGAGCCGTCAGCACCGGAAAGCCGGTGACGTCGCGCAGAGCGGTTGGAAACCCACCGAGCCGAGCTCCACCGCCCATGAGCACGATGTGATCGATCGGCAGCTCCGGCCAGTTGTTGGTGAAGTACTGCACCGTATTGCGCAGACTTTCGAGCAGTTCGGCCGTGACCTCGCGGATGACCGTGGCAGCGATCGCGTCGTGCGGTGCCACCACGTCCGTCAGACCGAGCTTCATTTTGAGCACTTCAGCTGCCTCCTCGTCAATACCGAGGCGCGCACGCAATACCTTGGTCAGCTGGTTGCCGCCCGAGGGGATGACCCGCACAAACTGCGGTACACCTCCAGAGGAAATGAGCACGCTCGATGAGCCACCACCAATATCGATCTGTGCGATCACACCGGGAGCCGTGACCCCGCGGTGAATGGCCCGGCTACGCGCAAACGCCATAATGTCGACGTTGATGCTGCGCCGCCCAGCGAGTTTTGCGGCCTTGATGTGGGCCTGCACGACGTCCTTCGTCGCGGCGATCAAGAGTCCGGAAACTTGCGGCTCTGACTCGCCTTCACCGTCGACCTCCTTGATGGGGTAGAAATCGAGCAGCGCTTCGGCCGTGGGGAACGACAGCAGGTCCTGCACCTGAAACGGCAGCGACTCACGAATGCGTCGCAGCGACATTTTGGGCACGGTCAGATTTCGCACCACCATGCGGTGATAGCCCATTCCGAGCACAACGTCCTTGCTCGTGAACCCGCCGGTCGACCAGAGACGCTTGAGGGCAGCACCGACGACGGCCGGTTCGAGTACCTCGCCCCGCGGCTGACCGCGCCGAACGGC
The DNA here is from genome assembly GCF_004403155.1 of Cryobacterium sp. Hh7. Taxonomy (NCBI): domain Bacteria; kingdom Bacillati; phylum Actinomycetota; class Actinomycetes; order Micrococcales; family Microbacteriaceae; genus Cryobacterium; species Cryobacterium sp. Hh7. The sequence goes on from NZ_SOHG01000061.1 coordinate 103,766, forward strand.
AGTGGATGCTCATGGCACCGCAGCAACACGGGATTCTCCATTTCGGCGTCGCGCACCTCGACGGCGCGCACGGCGGTGGTGCCGATGTCGATTCCGACCACACGTATCGTCATTGTTGTTCCCCCCGGTGAAATGTGAGTGTGCAAGGTGAAGGTAGTGAGGCGCGAGCGTCTAGGTGAGTCCGAACAGGGTCAGGTAGGCGGCCGCTATCGACTGACCGAACACGGCACCGAGCCAGGCGGCCAGGAGCATCCAGGGGCCAAACGGAATGCTGCTGCGCCGCCCGGCCTTGCGGGATACCAGCAGCCCGATTCCGAAGAGCCCCCCGAGCAGAAATGCCCCAAATGCGCCCACGATCAGCGGTGCCCAGCCGAGCCAGCCGAGATAGAGGCCGAGCACACCGGCGAGTTTCACGTCGCCGAGACCCATGCCGCCTGGGCTGATCAGGGCCAGCGCAAGGTAGAGGCCGAACAGGGCGACCGCACCGATCAGGGCGCTCAGCAGACGGCCCGGTTCTCCAGCGACGAGAGCGGCCGCGGTGAGCAGCACTGCGCCCACCGGATAGACCGGAAGCAGAATCTTGTTGGGCAGGGTGTGGGTATCGAGATCGATCATGGCGAGCGCGACGCTCACCGCAGCGAGGTACAGAAACGCGACGAGCACAATGATCTGAGCCGAGAGCGCGCCGGTCGACGCGAGCGAGCCCCCGTCGCCTCTCGAAAACACCCACAGCGTGACGATCGCAAAGAACACGCCGGTGCCCAGCTCCACCAATGGGTAGCGAACCGAAAAGGCGGCTCCACAGTCGCGGCATTTGCCCCGCAGCAGCAGCCACGACAGCACAGGAATGTTGTCATACGAGCGGATGCGCGCGCCGCAACTACCGCAGGCACTCGGCGGGGACACGATGGACTTACCCGCCGGAATGCGATAGATAACGACGTTGAGGAAGGACCCAATGAGCAGGCCGAATATGCCGGCGAACACCGCTAGTAGTGCCGTCATTTGTCGCCGTTTGTACGATCGCGGCTGGAAAGCAGAGTCCATCGGGAATCGTCTGGGTCAGAACCCGCGGGCATCGCGCCGTAGAAGTCCGTGCCCGGGATGCTCATCGGGACAAAGTCAACATTGCTGGTTGTGTTCACCACAAAACTTTCGGAATAGATTTGTCCCCGCCACTGGGTCCGGTTGAAGACGACGGCGCATGGCGTATACAGCATCGCCGAAATCTCGGTATCGAATTGTACGGAGCCGTTGACGGTGAAGTTGGAACTGCATTTGTTCGCTCCGAGCGCATCAACTCCCGGTGCGATGAACCATATTTTGTGGTCGTTTCCGTCACTCGCGACCACTGAGAAATCATTGACGACCACCTCGTGGAAAAGAAAAGCAATGTCAGATTTCACATTCATTTCAATGCTGCCAAAGTCAAAGGTGTCACACTGGCGAAGATCGACGATAGTCGGCTTCGTGAGGTTGCGAAGGTCCTCATAGAATTGGTGGAGCGAATCACCCGAATTGTCCTGCACCCATGATCCGAGCTGGCACTTCTTACTGCCCGGCACGACAAGCTCACTGCTGTCGGTCGAGAAGGGAACAAAACCCTCCTTCTCGAAGTCACTCCAGTCGTAAACAAACGTCACCCAACTGGCAATGTCGACGGTGCCGTTGGCGTATATGGGACTGCCCCCGGTTTGAGTGCCGCGGCGAAACTGTGCGTGTCCTGCCCGACTTCGCGCTGGCTGATCACCCACTTCTTGGACTCGTGCACGAACTCGATCGGGTCTTCCACCGTGACGATGTGGTCGGTGCGGGTGCTGTTGACAAGGTCGACGATGGCCGCGAGCGTGGTCGTCTTGCCTGAACCGGTCGGACCGGTGACCAGCACCAGGCCCCGCGGCAAATGCGCATGCTCGGAGGTGCACCGCCGGCCACGTGCAGGTCTGATCCGCCAGCATGAGCGACCAAGCGCAGGGCAGCGAGCAGGTCGGGGTCGAGATCGGTGGCCGGTGGCTCAGTTGTGGAGAGCTCCATTGCGGAGGGCTCCAGAGTCGGTGGTTCGCCTGGCTCGCGCTCGCTGGACAGGGCGCGCATCGCGTGCAGAATGCGAGCCGTTGGGGTGGGGTCTGCGGTGCTGTCGTCGATGGGCATCCGGTCGTAATCGGGTCGGCTCATGACAACTGCTCTCCCGCTGCTCTAGGAGACAACGCGGAGTACCTCATCCACCGAGGTCAGGCCGAGGGCGACCTTGGCCCAGCCGTCTTCACGCATGGTGATCATGCCCTGCTTGCGTGCGGCGGCCCCGATCTGGGCGCTCGAAGCGTGCGCGACGGTGAGGCGCTCGATCTCCTCGGACACCGTCATGACCTCGTGAATGCCGAGGCGACCGCGGTATCCCGTCTGCGAGCAGCTTGAGCATCCGGCCGACTTGTAGATCACGGTGCCGGTAGTGGTGGGGTCGATGGCCGGACCGATCTCGGGCCGGATCGTTGAGCGGTTCGAGACGTAACCCACGGTGGGGTTGACCACGAATCCCAGATAGGCGAGGTCGGTGCGGTGGTCTGGCACCTTGCAGCGGTCGCAGAGCCGACGGGCGAGTCGCTGGGCCACCACACAGTCCAGGGCCGATCCCACGAGAAACGGTTCGACTCCCATTTCGATCAGGCGGGTCATGGCACTTGGCGCATCGTTGGTGTGCAGCGTCGACAGCACGAGGTGACCGGTGAGCGAGGCCTCGATCGCGATTTTCGCGGTCTCCTGGTCGCGAATCTCACCGAGCAGCACCACGTCGGGGTCTGATCGCAGAATCGAACGCAGGGCGACGGCGAAGGTGAGGCCGGCCTTGCGGTTCACCTGCACCTGATTCACCCCGGGCATGCGGTATTCCACCGGGTCCTCGACCGTGATGACGTTGATTTCGGGCCGGGAGATGGCGTGCAGCGTCGTGTAGAGCGTGGTCGACTTGCCCGACCCGGTGGGGCCGGTAACCAGGATCATGCCGTACGGCTTGGTATACGCCATTTCGAACTCGTTGAAGTTGTCGGTGAGCAGATTGAGGCCGCTCATCTTCATCGATGAGGTGGCGTTGTCGAGAATACGCAGCACCACCTTTTCACCCCAGACCGTGGGCAGAATGGCGACGCGCAGATCGACTGTACGGCCGTTGTGGTGCACCGACATGCGACCGTCCTGCGGTTTGCGCCGCTCGGCGATGTCGAGGTCGCTCATGATCTTGATGCGCGAGGTGACGCCGCCGGCGATAGTCGATGGCGCATTCTGCATATCGTGCAGCACGCCGTCGATACGGTAGCGCACCCGCAGGCCGCCTTCGCCGGGTTCGATGTGAATATCGGAGGCCTTGTCCTGGATCGCCTGGCTGACCAGCAGGTTGACGAAGCGCACGATCGGCGCCGCGTCATCCGCTTCTGTATAAGTTGACGTCTCGTCGACATCGTCGCTCTCGGCCGTGAGGGTGGAGCTGAGGTCGATCAGTTCACTGTCGGCGCGGTGGTAGCGGGCGATGGCCGCCTGCAGGTCGGAGGGTTCAACGACGACCGGGGTGACCCGCATGCGGGCGGCTTCGCGCACGTCATCGACGGCGAACACGTCGCCGGGATTGACCATGGCCACCACGAGACGGCCGTCTTCGAAGGCGATGGGCAGCACGTTGGCGCGGCGGCAGACTGCGGCCGGCACCTTGGCCACGGCGAGCCGGTCGACGGGATAATCCAGCAACTCGACGAAGGGCAGATTCTTCTGCTCGGCGCGCGCCTGGGCGAATTGCACCTCGCTGATCGTGCCCGCGTCGACCATGCTGCGCACGGCGGCCTCATCGGCGCGGTCGCTCCGGCGCACGGTGTCGAGGTCCTCGATCGGAAGCAGGCCGTGCACGATCAGAATTTCGGTCAGGCTGGTCACGAACGCGCTCCCCCGGGATACCACGTGGGTGCCGCCACCCGGCCCGTGAATGATGCACGAAACGGATGACGGCACAAAAGTAGAACTTCAGGGTAGCCCGTGAGTAAAACAGCTGGACAGCCCCACTGTATGGGGCGCTCATTCGGGGGTGTTTCGGTCCGGTCTGCGGCAGGCTGTCGGCGGTGAATGCGCCCTTGGCGGCTCGAATGATCGTGGGTCGGGCCGCGGTCGATGCGGCCGCATTGTCGCTGGGGATATCGCGGCGCCAGGTCTATGTGCTGATCAAACGCTATCGAACGAGGTCGAGGTTAGCGACGGATTTGGCTCCCGGGCGCTCCTCTTCAGGGGGAAGGTACGTGGCGGCTGGACGCCGAAGTTGAAGACCTCGTCAGTGAGATGGTGCGGAAGCAGTTCCTGATGAATCGGAGGTAGTCGCCGTCCTGCGCCCCAACGATTCGTCCGTCCGGAGCGAAGGTCGCTTCCATCCGCCTGGGCTTCTTGTTCTTGAATCTCTGAATAACCTTGACCCGAAGACCTCTGACGAGGACCTTTTCCTCTGCTGAGTTCGGGTTCTCCAGATTCACGAGCTTGGTCAGATTACGAATCATGTCATCGGCCAGGTGCTTGTTCGCGCTTGACAGCTGTTGTACTGCTCATCCTCGATCCACCGATCGGTGGATCGATGCTAAGAGTGGACGCTGTGCGATACCGCTAATTTTGGCGGAACGGCCAGTGTCTGGAAGACGACGCAATAGCGTTCCGTCAAACGGATAAGGGTGGCGATCTGCTCCTCATCCGCCTCGGATGTTAACTCGAACCGCATCCTGATGTCCTGAAAGCCGACCGCCGTCTGCTTGTCGACGGCGAGCGTGCCGCGAAAATCGAGGTCTCCCTCGGCGTGCACCACACCGGTGACGTCGATGCCAAGCGAGGAAGCGACTGCAGCCAGAGTCACCCCCGCGCAGGCAACGAGTGCCTGGAGGAGCATATCGCCTGAGCACACGGAGAGACCGTCGCCTCCGGTGGCGGGGTGCAAACCAGCCTCCACCAGGGCCTGCCCGGTCTGCACCGAACAGCTGATACCCGCGCCCAATTCACCGTTCGCCCGAAGCGTCACCAGGGCGGCGTCGGGGTCGTCGCGGTACTGCTGCTTCAGAGGAGCTTGCACCGTGCGCAGGTCACTGATAGTCACTGGTCATCATCTCCAAGTAATTTCGAAGCGTGCGGTCGGCGACGCTTCCTCCTTTACAGTATCCGCCGGCAACTGGAGCTACCGCAGATTGCTCCCATTGTTACCGTGCATGTCCACGCAAAGTTGCCGGGGAGCACGTTCCGGTAGCGTGAAGGAATGGCAAACCACGACCGCACAGACAGGGAGTGGGGTTTTCGCACCCGTTCCATCCACGCAGGAAATGTTCCGGATGCGGTGACCGGCGCCCGAGCCATTCCCATCTACCAGACCACCGCCTTCGTGTTCGATGACACCGCTGATGCTGCGGCCCGGTTCGCCCTACAAAAGTACGGCAATATCTACTCCCGCCTCGCCAACCCGACGGTCGCCGCATTCGAGGAGCGTGTGGCAAGCCTTGAGGGTGGGCTGGGCGCTGTCGCCACCTCGAGCGGCCTGTCGGCGCAGTACATTACCTTCGCTTCGCTCGTGGGTTCCGGCGACCACATCGTCGCAGCTGCGAGCCTCTATGGCGGTTCCCTCACGCAGCTCGACATCACGCTGCGTCGGTTCGGAGTTGAGACCACTTTTGTACCGGGCACGGATGCGGCTGACTATGCCGCAGCGATTACTGACAAGACCAGACTGATCTTCGCCGAGTCCATCTCCAACCCGTCCGGCGAGATCGCCGACCTCGAGGGTCTGGCCGACGTCGCCCACGCCGCGGGTATTCCGCTCATCATCGACTCGACCTTTGCCACCCCCTACCTGAACCGGCCAATGGAATGGGGAGCAGACGTGGTCATCCACTCGGCGACGAAATTTCTCGGCGGCCACGGGACCACTCTGGGTGGTGTCGTGGTGGAGTCCGGTCGGTTCGACTGGAACAGCGGCAAGTTCCCCCTGTTCGATATTCCAGTGCCGGCGTACGGCGACCTCAATTGGTCGGGCAACTTCGGCGAGTATGCCTTTCTCACCCGTCTGCGTGCCGAGCAGCTGCGGGATATCGGACCTGTCCTGGCCCCACACTCCGCGTTCCTCCTCGCCCAAGGCGTCGAAACCCTGGCCTTTCGGATGGAAGCGCACGTCGCCAATGCCAGGATCGTCGCGGAGTGGCTCGAAGCCGATCCCCGAATTGAATTCGTCAATTGGGCCGGGCTCCCCTCGCACACGCACTTTGACCGCGCCAAGAAATACCTGCCGAAGGGACCGAGCTCGATCTTCAGCTTCGGCGTTAGGGGCGGCAGGGATGCCGGGCGCACTTTCATCGAGTCAGTGACCCTGGCCAGCCACCTCGCCAATGTCGGCGACGCGAAGACACTGGTTATTCATCCGGCGTCCACCACTCACGCGCAGCTCACCGAGCAGCAGCTTGTTGACGCGAAGGTGTTGCCGGGCCTTGTCCGCATTAGCGTGGGGATCGAAGATCCAGACGACATTATTTACGACCTCGACCAGGCGCTGAGCCTGGCAACCGGAGGCAAGTGATGAGCACGGAAGCAGTACCCTCCCCATTGGCCAACGGGCCCGCCTGCGAACTGCCGGTGAGCGTGGCCGGCGCGAACCGAGTGAAGTCCCCGCGAACCTGGATCGGTCCCAGCGCCAAGGAACGCCTCAAGATTCTGCAGAGTGCCAGGTCGGTCGCCATCGTGGGCGCATCGCCCAACGCGGCGCGGGCAAGCTACTTCGTGGGGACCTACCTGCTGCAGTCCAGCAGCTACCGGGTGTATTTCGTCAACCCGAACGCCGACGAAATTCTCGGCCACAAGACCTACCCCTCCCTTGCCGCACTGCCCGAGGTGCCCGACATCGTCGACGTGTTCCGCCGGGAAAGCGAAATCTCCTCGGTTGTCGATGACGCCGTCGCCATCGAAGCTCCGACCGTCTGGATGCAGCTTGGCATTTGGAACCAGGATGCGGCGACCTACGCGCAGAGCCAGGGTCTGACGGTAATCATGGACCGCTGCCTCAAGATTGAGCACGCCCGCTTCAACGGCGGCCTCTATCTCCTCGGCTTCAACACCGGCGTGATCTCGGCACGAAAGACGGCCCGCTGAGAGCCGACACTGCCCTCGTCATTTCACCGTGCGACGCCGCCCAGCGGCTCTCTGATCACTCGAGAGCCGCTAACCGACTGGCCGTGACCTAAGCGGATCGCACCCGGTAGGTCGCCCCCTTGTGCTCGTCGGGAAGACGGCCGCCCCGTCCGTGCAACTTATTGCGCAGCGTGCCCTCGACGTACTCCTTCGGGTAGGCACCACGAGCCTGCAGCTCGGGGATTACATAGGTGACGACATCCTCAAACGTTCCGGGGGTGATGGCATAGGCCAGGTTAAAACCGTCCACATCCGTCTCCTCCACCCACTCCTGCAGGGTGTCGGCAATCTCCGCGCCTGAACCAACGATGAACGGGCCGAGGCCGCCGATAGCCGCCAGTCTGGCTATATCGCGTACCTTCCATTCGCTGCCGTCTGCATTCGCCTCCTGATAGTTGGCCACTACGGACTGAATCGCGTTGCTCTTGACGTTACCGATGGGCTCGTCGAGGTCGTACTGCGAGAGGTCGATGCCCATCCAGCCGGACATGAAGACGAGCGCGCCCTCCTCGCTGGCATACGAGAGGTAGTCCTGGTACTTGTCCGTCGCCTTCTCCGACGTCTCGTCGGTGATGATCGTGAGGAGGGTGTAGATGCGCGCGGAATAGCGGCTGCGGCCTGCTTTTTCGAGGGCATCCCGAATTTTCGTGACGGTGGCCTTCAGCCCAGCCTTGGTCGATGACGCAACGAAGATCGCCTCTGCATTACCGGCAGCGAAGTCGATGCCGCGGGAGGATGCCCCCGCCTGGTAGATCACCGGTGTACGCTGCAGCGACGGCTCAGAGAGGTGGATACCCGGGACCGTGAAGTGCTTGCCGTGGTGGCCGATCTCGTGAACCTTGCTCGGGTCGGTGAACACCCCGGATTCGCGGTCACGGATGACGGCGTCGTCCTCCCATGATCCTTCCCACAACTTGTACAACACCTCGAGGTACTCGTCCGCGTGGTCATAACGCGCGTCGTGCTCGAGCTGGTCTTCTTGACCCATGTTTCGTGCGGCGGATGGTAGGTATCCGGTGACCACGTTCCAGCCAACCCGCCCATTGGTCAGATGGTCAAGGGTGGACATCCGTCGTGCAAACGGATACGGATGCTCGTACGCCGTACCAGCGGTCACCCCGAACCCCAGATGATCTGTCACGAGTGCCATCGCCGAGATCAGCAGCACGGGGTCATTCACGGGAACCTGCGCACCATGCCGGATCGCGGCCTCATTCGAGCCGCCGTACACGTCGTAGGTGCCCAGAACGTCAGCGATGAAGATTCCGTCGAATTTTCCGCGCTCCAATAGTTTTGCGAGCTCGGTCCAGTAGTGCAGGTCTTTGTACCGCCAGGACTGGTCATCCGGGTGCCGCCACATTCCAGAGGACTGGTGGGCGACACAGTTCATGTCAAAGGCGTTGAATCGAATCTGTCTGGGCATCTATCTATCGTGACTGTTGAGACTCGAACCGCGGCTTATGACGCAACATGGCGTCACACTACGACAGACATTCACGCTCAAAGCTCCCGACAGGGGACCCTTGATTCTGTCTCTGATTATTTTGCGAACGGAACCCGATGAGAACTCAAGAACAGGCCGCACTCGCCGGGCCGTGGCCGACCGACGGTAAGCAGGGTGCGAAACATCTCGGTGGGCTGCATCCGGACGAGTTCAAGCTGGCGTTTCGCAATCACGCCGCCGGCGTCGCGGTGATCACCGCCGATGCCGGCGACGGCCCGGTCGGCCTGACCGCCACCTCGGTGTTCTCGGTGAGTGCCGAGCCACCGCTGCTGGTGTTCTCCCTCTCGGATCACGCCTCCAGCGCTCCGACCATCCGCCGCGCCGACACTGTCGTCGTGCATCTCCTCGGAGCTGAGCAATTGAACATTGCAAAGCTCTGCGCCACCAGCGGCGTCAACCGTTTCGCCGATACTGAAATTTGGGCCAGGCTCGCTACCGGTGAACCGTATTTCCCCAGCGCACACGCCTGGATTCGTGGGCGCATCATCAACCGGATGGCCGCGGGCAGTTCCACGATCATTGCCGTGCACGCCCTCGAAGCCACGGTCGCCACCGATCAAGGCGGATCCGACCCGCTGGTATACCACAACCGCACGTGGCACAGCCTCGACGAGCACTCGGCGCTGCGGAGCGTACCGGGAGCGTGAGGAGCGCCTACATTACGCCGCCTTACCGGCTCGTGTGCGCCCCCCGGCGCGGCGCGGTAGCGTCAAAGCGATGACCCTTCCCCTCGAGACCGCTGCAGCCAACGACAGCCTCTACTATCCGCCTGCTGGCCTCGTCGACTCCGCCAACGTGGGAGCCGGCGCATGGCCCACCGCCGCCACTGACCCCGTCGCATTCTGGGAGCGGCAGGCCGACCGCCTCGACTGGGCGGAACGCTGGCACACCGCACACACGTGGGAGCCGGCCCTCGCCGACGCCAGCGGCGCGCTCGAATCGGACGGGCATCCGTTGCTTTCGATCCCCCGTGCCCAGTGGTTTCTCGGCGGTCGGTTGAACGTGGCAGTCAATTGCGTCGACCGCCACGTCGATGCCGGCCACGGCGATCGGGTCGCCATCAACTTCGAGGGAGAGCGCGGCGACCGTGAGGTGATCACCTATGCAGATCTCCAGCGCAGGGTTGCGCAGGCCGCGAACGCCCTCATCGCTTTGGGAATCGTGGCGGGCGACCGCGTGGTCGTCTACCTCCCGGTCATACCGGAGACCATTGTCATCACCCTCGCCATTGCCCGGCTCGGCGCGGTGCATTCCCTGGTGTTCGGGGGCTTCTCGGCCGCGGCGCTGCGATTTCGCCTTGAGGACACCGGGGCCAAACTGCTCGTCACCTCGGACGGCCAGTTTCGCCGCGGGGCCGCCGTAGCGGTGAAAGAGCAGGCGGATGTCGCTGTTGCGGGCATCGACGCGGTCGAACACGTGCTCGTCGTGCGGCGCACCGGAGACCTGACCCCCAACGTGCCCTGGACCGCCGGCCGGGATGTCTGGTGGCACGACGTCGTCGACACCGCCGAAAACACCCACGACGCCGAGTTCTTCGACGCCGAAACGCCCCTCTTCATTATCTACACCTCGGGTACCACGGGCACCCCCAAGGGGCTCGTGCACACGTCGGGAGGCTATCTCACCCAAGCGTCGTGGAGCCACTGGGCAATCTTCGATGCAAAAGACTCCGACGTGTACTGGTGCACGGCCGACCTCGCGTGGGTCACGGCCCACACCTACGTGCTCTACGGCCCGTTCTCCAACGGCGCGACCTCCGTCATTTACGAGGGAACCCCAAACATTCCGCACCCTGGGCGCCATTTCGAGATCATCGAACGCTACGCCGTGACAACCTATTACACCGCTCCGACCCTCGTGCGCACCCTCATGACCTGGTTCCCAGACGGCGTGCCCGCCACCTTTGACCTCTCCAGCATCCGCCTCCTCGGCTCGGTTGGCGAGGCGATAAATCCGCACGCCTGGCTGTGGTTTCGAGAGAATATCGGCGCCGGCACGGCCCCCATCGTCGACACCTGGTGGCAGTCCGAGACTGGAGCGGCAATCGTGGCCCCGCTACCCGGGGTCACGGCCCTGAAGCCGGGGTCAGCTACCCACGCGCTGCCGGGACTCACCGTGCGCGTGGTCGACGATCAGGGCACGGATACCGAGCCCGGGTCGAGCGGATCCCTCGTGGTCGACGGCACGTGGCCGGCTATCGCCCGCACTGTGTGGGGCAACCCCGAACGGTACCGCGACGCATATTGGAAGAAGTACGCCGAGCAAGGCTACTTTCTTGCCGGCGACAGCGCGAAGATCGACGCCGACGGCTACCTGTGGCTGCTCGGACGCATCGACGACGTCATCAACGTGTCCGGACACCGGCTGTCGACCATCGAGATCGAGTCGGCACTGGTCGCGCATCCCGCCGTCGGCGAGGCCGGGGTTGTTGGCGTTCATGACGAGACCACCGGGCAGGCCATCACCGCCTTCGTGATCCCCACTCGGTCGCTCTCCGCTGCGGAGGCCGCCGATCCCCGATTCTGGCGTGCCCTCGAAGCGGAACTCTCGCCGGCGCTCCGCTCCCAGGTCACCGTTCAGGTCGGAGCGATCGCTAAGCCGAGGGAGATCGTGGTGGTACCCGACCTGCCGAAGACTCGATCGGGCAAGATCATGCGTCGCCTACTCGGCGATCTCATGGACGGACGCGAACTGGGCGATACAACGTCGCTGCAGGATGACACGGTGCCGCTCCAGATCAGACAGATCCTAGACGCCAGGCGCTCACCGGGCTAACCGCGTCAACACCCGATACAGCGTCAACGGTGCGCTCAGCAACGTGCCTTTTCAGCGCGGGAAATATGCGCAGGAATCGATTGGTCAGGAACGGCACCAGCGCGGGATTTCTGTGCCGACTAGTTGCGATGAGGTAGCCACTGAAGGCAAAAATACGTAGCGACCACGACTATGAATCGGGATCCCGAGGACTCGGGGTGCTGCAGCGATGCCGGTCAACGTGAACGAGTGGCCCACCATCACAGCCAGAGCGGAGACGAGACGCAACCAGATTATTCGTCGGCTTGATGATCGCTCCCCACAATTCGCCCAAGAGGCGACGGTGCCTCTGAACGAAGTATTGCAATGAGAATGCGCTACCCGTAAGTAGACGGACTCACGACGCGAACCGGCAACGGTCTTCTGTAAGTTCACCCTGCGGGGCTGGGGGCCAGCTGAAGTTCACCAGGTGGCGAGGGCGAAGACGGTGAACGCGACGGCCGCGACCAGAGCGAGCAGGGTGCTCGCAATTATCACGACCAGAGTGATCTGACGTCGACGACGGATGCCCGCCGCGGCTCGCTGACGGATCTCGGCCGCCGCCTCGGCGAGGGCGATCCGGGCCGGATCGGGCGCGATCGGCGGCGACCCGGGTGTGGGTTGGGTTGGCGCGACGATGATTGGGACCGGTCGGGCCTGGTAGCGCACGCTCGCGCCGCTCTGCACCTGCGGCGGCTGGTAGCGACGCTGCAGATCGTCGACGACCGGGATGCGCGCCGGCGGGGTCGCCCGTCGACTGCTCAGGAGAGTGTCGCTCGCCGCGCTGCCACGGGGCGAGCGCACGGTTGCTTCGCCGTCGTCTTCAGGGTCGGCGGCGGGGTCGACGAGCGGGTCGACGGCTGGGTCGACCACTGCGTCGACAGCTGGCTCGACGGCTGGGTCGACAGCCTCGGGTCGGGCGTGCCGGGCGCGTGCCACGATGCGGGTGCGTTCGTCTGTGGCTCGCTGCACGATTACCGTGTCGTCGTTGTCCGTGCGCTGCACGATTACCGTGTCGTCGTCATCGTCACCGGTGTCGGTGTCGGCCCCATCGCGTGGATCAGCGGGCGGCATTGCGGGCCACTCGTTGAACCGGGCGGGTGTCATCGGTTTGAGTGTCGATGGTCTCGGCGTGGTCTTCCTCAATCGCGACACCGTGCCAGGAGCTGACCCCGCCGGCGACGACGTCGATGACAATCACCGAGACGTTGTCGCGCCCGCCGTGCTCGAGAGCGCCGGCGAGCAGCAGGTCCGCGGTCTGCTGGGTGCTGCCGCCGAGCGTGAGCCCGGCCTTGATGCTCTCCTCGGAGAGCTCGCCGTGGAGTCCGTCGGAGCAGACCAGCAGCCGTTCGCCGGTCACCACCGGGCGCAGCCAGTAGTCGGTCGGGCTGTTGTCGGCGCCCATGGCCCGGGTGATCACATTCTTGCGGGCGAAGGTGGCGACATCCGCTTGCAGCAGTATCCCCTCGTCGATGAGTTCCTGCGCGAGGGAATGGTCGACGGTGAGCTGGCTGAGTTCGCCGCCGGACAACCGGTAGACCCGGGAGTCGCCGACGTTCACGATGAGCCATTGCGGGGCATCATCGTGGTCGATCAGGACGAGGCCGGTGAGGGTGCTGCCGGCGCCGCGCCCGGTCGCGTCCGACACCACGCGCACCGCCGCGTGGGCGCGTTCAACGGCGGCCACGACGTCCTCGGCCAGCAGCCCGGGGCGCGCGACGCAGCTCTGGAATTCGTCGATGACGGCGGAACTGGCTCGATGGCCGGCTTCGAGGCCGCCCATGCCGTCGGCGACGATGAACACCGGGGATGCGGCCAGCAGCGAGTCTTCGTTCTGCTGACGCTTGCGACCGACATCGGAGCGAAAGCCGCACTGCAATGAGACCTGGGCACTGGTTGGCTGGAGGTGGGTCATCTTCAGGCCTCCAGGTAGATGCGGGCCGCGAGCTCCCCCAGCAAAAACCGCTCGGTCAGCGACGCGCCCGCGCCCGCATCGAGCTCGCTCTCGTCGCCGGCGCCATCGATGAGCACGATGCCGTTGGTCGATTGCAGGTCGCGAATGCCCCAGGCCCCGTCAACGAAATCGAGGCGGGCGTGGGTCTTCGACACGGTCTTGCCGGGGTCCTGCAGCAAAACCAATTGCGCATCCGGATGTGCGCTGCCACGCGCAGGGTTGCGTCCGAGCAGCACGACCGGTTTGGTGAGCGAGACTTTCAGGCCGTGCTCGGTTTCGAGGGTCCATGGTTTCATACGGCGCACGACGATCATGGTCTCGTCGAGGTCGTCGTCGTCGAGCTCGATCTCGGTCGCGGTCTCGGCGCGGTCAGCGGCGCTCACGGCGGGGAAGGGGGCTGGGACCGAGGCCGGGATTGGGGCCGGGATTGGGGCGGGCGGGGCTTCCGGTGCGGGGGCGACCGGTATCGTCGGGGCCGCCTGGACGACCGGTGCCGGCCGGGCCCACGCGTTCGTCGCGGCGGCGACGGGAGCCGGCGGGGCAGCGAGCGGCGGGGCAGCGAGGGGCGGGGCATCCGTATCGGCCGGTTGCGCGGGCGCGTTGGGGACGGCCGGCGGCGCTGAGAGAGGTGCGGACGGTGCCGGAGACGCAGCGAGTGGTGCAGCCGCTGCAAATGGAGCTGGCGGAGCAACCGGGGCCGACGGAGCCGTGGGTGCAGCGGCGACCGGGGGCTCGACCGGCGACTCGACCCGGGGCTCGACGGGGGGCTCGACGGGGGACGAAACCGGCGACCGCACGTAAAACGGCGGCGGGCCCGTGGGCAGGCCACGCACGACCGGCGGCGCGGGCGTCGTGGTCGACGGAGCAGGCAGCACGCTCGGCAGGTCCACGGCTGCGGGCGCGGCCGGCACGGAGGGTGCCGGGGGCATCGGCGGTACGGCCAGCGGCGCGGGCACCGGAACGGGAAACCCCGTCACGGCCGGGCTGGACGGTGCTGCGGGCTGGCGAACGGGTTCCGGCGCCCAAGGCGGAGCGGCCGTCACGGGCGGCACCGGTTGCACCGGCAGCACGGGTAGCACTGCGGGCACCGCGGCAGCGGGAGCCGCGGCAGACGCGGCGGGAACGGGCACCGCCGGAACCGGCATCGCATTCGGTGCGGCCGGGCCCGTCAGCGGCGGCACCGGGGTGAACGGCACATACCCGGTTGCGGCCGGTACCGGCAGCCAGCCGGTGTTGGCGGACTTGCCGAATCCGAGCACGCCGGCCCAAATGGGGAAGGCGACCAGGTAGAGCAGGGTGAATCCGCCGCCGTGGCCGAGCCGTCGGTTGACGTTGTTGACCGCCAGGATGAAGACGATCAGGGCACCGATATCGACGACCGGGATGAACAACCCCACGACCCACAGGGCCGGATACCGACCGAGCTCAAACAGGGTGATGGTGTTGACGATCGGCACCCACGCCTTCCAGGCCTGTTCGCCGAGCTTGACGAAGACCTTGCCAAGTGCGATCGACGAAAACACATACAGGCCGAGGCCGAGTAGCACGGGCACCACGACGACGGCCATGACCGCTCCAGATGAATCATCCATTTACGATTTGCGGCCGCTGGTGCGCGGTCGCTCCCCCATTCTGCTGCTGGAGCGCCGGTTTGGGCGCACTGTGGTGACGTCTAGTCGAACTGTGCCGGGGCTGTGGTGTCGAAATCTGTGGTGTTGAAAACTGCGCGATCGGCCGGCATCCGCCAGTCGAGAGAAGGAGCGCAGCGAGAGGGCGGCACGCCAGCGGTCGCGCCTGGTGCCGCTCGCGGCCAGCCCGGCGCGCTCAGCGGTGACGAGCGCCCAGAAAGCGTCACTGTCGCTGGCAACCGGGGGCACTTCGCCGAACACGGCCTGATCGGCCAGCGCCGCGAGCATCTTGCCGCCGGCCGACTGGTAGTGCCGGGCGATCTCGACCCGGGTCATGCTGCCCTGGTCGGCGAAGCCGCGGTCGACGGCGGCGTCGACGTATTCGTCCCAGCCGCCGGCGAACCGTGCCGACACGTCCGGTGCCCGCGCCCGGTCCCGGCGTCGCTTGAGCTTGGCGCCCAGAATGACCAGGAACGGTGTGCTCACCACGAGCAGGGCGGCGAGGCTGATGCCGCCGATCTTCAGGGCCGCGAACAGCCAGGCCAGGTCGGTGCGGGTGACCGGTTCTTCTTCCTGCTGGTCTTCGCCGCTGGTCGGGTTGGCCTCGGGGGCCCGCTGTTCGGTAGCTCCCTCGGGTAGCACCTCGGTGTTGTACTGCGGGTCGCGGGTGGCATCGTCGATTGGTGAGAGCGGGTTCTGAAACTGCGGGGTCGCGTCCACGGTGATCCAACTGCCGTCGACTCCCGCCACTTCGACCCAGGCCGCAAGGTTCTGGCCCGAGCAGACACCCTCGACGCAGGCCCCGGGTGCGCCAGTTACCGCGTCGGCCGCCGCGAGGCTGAATCCCAGCACCACACGGGATTCAAACCCGAGGTGCTGGGCCAGCAGCGCGGTCGCCACGGCGAACTGTTCGTCATCGCCGACGGCGGCGACCAGCTGGGAGTTCTCGGTCGAGGTGGTGTTGTTCTGCTTCTCCAGCAGGGCGGTGAACAGGGCGTCGATGCGCGCGACCGAGTGGCCGGACAGGCTCGGCGAAAACTGGTAATCACCGAGGTCAGCGGTCCAGGACTGTGCCGTTGGAGTGGTCAGTGCGTGGCTGAGATAGCCGCGCTCCCGCAGCCGGCTGACGAGTTCGGCCAGTCCGGCACCGTCACTGCTGACCTCCTGCGCGGTGACCCAATCGGCGAGGCTCGCCGGAATCAGCGACTCATCAATCAGTCTGGACGCAGCCGCCGGGCGGGCGAGACCGGCCAGATCCGTCGCATCCGCTTCGCTCGGGGCAATGATCGTGTAGCGGTCGCCGCTTTCGAGGGTATTCAGTTGAATACCGGATGCCGTCCCCGCGTTGTAGAAGAACCCGTCGCTCAGTTCCGCCGCGCGTTCGCCGGCAAAGCGGATGCTCGACAGCGCGTCGGTCCCCGGCATCCACACGCCCTGATACCCGCTGATCGCAAACGCGGTCGCCCGGCCGCCGCTGGCCGAGCCGCGGCTGTGGGGCACCCGGGCAAACGCGGTGTCCTGGTCGCTCACGCCCGATATAGGGTCGACGACCCGAAAGACCTCGCCGTCATAGTGACTGAGCACGGCCAGGCGCACCCGGCTCGCCGGGTCGCCCTCAGCAGAAGTCACCGTGAATAGCTCCTCGTCATACCGCTCGGCGCTGAAGAAACTGCGGTACTGGCTCAGCGGGCTGACGTACTCGCGCAGCTCGACGGCGGGGTCGATGCTGCTGCGCAGCACCTCGCGGGCCGGAGTCGACGCCACCGCCGACAGCCCGCCGAGCGACACTGCGACGGCGAGTGCGAGCACGCCGAAGGCGAGGGCGCCGCGGCGCACCCGCCCGCCGAGGCCGCCAGGAGTGCGGCGCACCCCGGTCGTGCGGGCCGCCAAATTGAGGGCTTCGCTGCGGGCCAGGTGGGTGCGCCAGGCCAGAAAGCCGAAGCCGAGCAGCAGTGCGGCCAGTCCGATCAGGCTCTCCCGCGGTGCCGGAACGGTGAACCCGGCGACCGAAAGCGGCGCGCTCTCGGCGCCGGACCCAAACACCAGCCCGAATAGTTGCACGGCGAAGATCAGGGGAACGGCGAGGGCGGAGCGTCGGCCGCCGCGCCAGGCGAGCGTCAGGGCCGCTGTCGTGCCGCCGAGAAACAGCACGAAGGCCGGAACCAGCAGGGTCTGGTATGACCCGACCGGCAGCGAAATGGTGACGAGTTCCTTCCAGCTGAACACCGTGGCAGCGACCAGGTCGAGCAGGCCGCCGAGCACGTTCGACGCGCTCGATAAGGCCGATGGCACCGCGAGCGGAACGCCCAGCAGCAGGTAGACGCCGAGGGTGGCCAGCAGCAGGCTGAACCAGGACCAGCCGCGGGCGCGAGCAAGCCAGGCCAGCAGTATGCCCGCCGCGATCGCTCCGGCCGCCATCACCAGATAGCTGCTGTCCTGATAGATCGGCCAGGCCGCCCAGACGGCGACCAGCAGCATCAGCACCACGAACAGGGCGTTGATTACGAGGGAACGTCGCTGACTGGGTGCGCGGCGCGGCCGACGCGGGGGCAGGGAACCGGGCGCACTCATGCGGCCCGCCGGCTCAGCAGGGAACGAAAGTCGTCGAGCACGCCGATAGTCAGCACGCTCGTGCCGGCCAGGTCGCGAAAGCTCGGCTGAACTTTCGGGTCGCACAGAACGGCAACGACCCGCACGTTGCCGTCGAATTTGAGGGTGAGCGCCTGCAGCCGCCGGGCGGTCATGGTGGAGCCGCAGACCACGAACGCGATCGACATATCGGGCACCACCTGGGCCGCGAGCAGACAGACGTCTTCAACGTTCATGGCCTGCGCGCTGGTCTCAATCGCGGTGAGGTCGTCGAGCAGGGTGCGGGTCGATACGACGCTCAAACTCCGCACCGAACGGATGCTGCTGCGCACGATATCGGGAATCTCCGTACTCGCCACGACGGCCAGGTCCCGACCGTCGCGAATCGCGCGCACGCCGAGCGAACCGGTGGCGCTGACCGCCATCTCGAACTCGTCCTCGGAAGCGTATTCCGCCTGGTTCAGGCTCAGCACGATAGCTAGGCGCGAACGCCGGCTCTCCTCGAACTGGCGCACCATGAGCTTGCCGGTCTTGGCGGTTGACTTCCAGTGGATGTGTCGCTGCCCGTCGCCCGGCGCATACTCCCGAATGGCGTGAAACGAGATATCGGAGTCGACGATGTCACTCGTCGGGTTGCCCTCGAGGTCGCGCACAAATCCGGCGCTCGTGCTCGGAATCGACACGGTCACCGGGTGCACGAACAGGCGATTCACGTCGGCCCAGGCCACTTCGCGGCCGAGCACGCCGAGCGGGTCGCTGCGCACGGTCGTGACCGGGCCCACATCGATGATGCCGCGGCGGTACGCGGGCACGCGAACGTGTTCCTCGTGCACCTGACCGGCGCGCAGCAGCGGCACGTAGACATCCGCTAGCCCCCGGCCGATCGGAACGTCGACGCGACCGGGCAGTTCGAGCCGCTTGGAGATATTGGTGACGGTGAGGGTGCCGAGCACTTCGGAACCGGCCACGACCCGATCGACCGGCAGCGTGAAGTCGACGCTGTAGGCGCGGCCACCGGCCAGAAACGGCAGTGAAATGAGGATGAGGGCGACCGCCACCCAGCCGATCACGATCAATTCGGTCCAGCCGAACGCCAGACCGAGCGGCAGCAGCACGATCGCGGCCGCGACCACGACCCAGCCGGCCGGCGTGACCGTTTCGCCAACCCAGTCGACGGATGCCCGCACACCGATTCGCACAGCGCGCGCGGCCCGCATCCAGATCACGACGGCGCCCACGAGGGTCAACGTCGTTGACCTATTCGTGCGCGTCGTGGCATACCGGGTGTGCGTTGCAGACCGGGTCTGGGTGCTGGTGCGCGCCAGATTTGATGTCTGGGAGCGCCGCGATTCGGTGTGAAAGCTCACGCCAGGTCGCTCCGACTGGGCGGCAGCACGTCGAGCAGAATCTGGCCGATAACGGCGCTCGCGGTGACGCCGTCGAACTCGGCCTCAGGGTCGAGCACCATCCGGTGGGCGAGCACCTGCTCGGCGAGCGCCTTCACGTCGTCGGGGGTGACGAAGCTGCGGCCGTGCGCGACGGCCCAGGTCTTCGCGGCCTTGGTGAGGGCGCGGGCGCCACGCACGCTGACGCCCATGCGCACCTGGCGAGCATTGCGGGTCGCCTCGATCAGGCGACCGATGTAGTCGTAGATAAGAGGGTTCACGAAGACACCGCGGGCGATGTCGCTCATGCTCACGAGCGCCTGCGGGGTGATCACCGCTGCGAGGTCGTGCCGCACATCTGCGGTGCCCTCGAGAATACGAATGGTCGCGGCGAGGTCGGGGTAGCCGAGCGAGGCCTTCATCATGAAGCGGTCGAGCTGGGCTTCGGGCAGCCGGTAGGTGCCGGCGTGCTCGATCGGGTTCTGGGTGGCGATGACGAGAAACGGCACACCGGTGGAGCGAGTGACACCGTCGATGGTGACGTTGCCCTCCTCCATCGCTTCGAGCAGCGCCGACTGGGTTTTCGGGCTGGCCCGGTTGATCTCGTCGGCGAGCACGACGTTGGCGAAGATCGGGCCGCTGTGAAACTCGAACTCGCCGGTCTTCTGGTCGTACACGGTGATGCCGGTCACGTCGCCGGGCAGCAGGTCTGGCGTGAACTGAATTCGGGTCGAGACGCCCTGCACGGTCTGGGACATGGCGCGGGCCAGCGAGGTCTTGCCGGTGCCTGGGTAGTCTTCGAGCAGCAGGTGGCCCTCGCTGACCATCGCGGTGAAGGCGAGTTCGATCACGTGGCGCTTGCCGAGGACGACGCGTTCAACGTTGTCGACCATCATCGTGAAGGTCGCGGCGAACCATTCGGACTGCTCCGGGGTGATTGTCATGGGTAGCTCTTTCAGTGTCACGGTTTATTGCTGTCACGGTGTTGTGGTGGTCGCCGCGGTGCACGCGACGGCGGTGGTCGTCGTGGTACCTGAGACGATTTCCAGACCCGAGGTTTCGGGGGCGGTCCAGCTCAGGGTCCAGTTCACGTTTCTGGTCTGGGCGGCGTCCAGGGGCACATTCTGGTCGCCGTTCACCCACATTCGGCCACCGTTGGGGGGGTTGGTGACGTCGTACTGCGCAACGGTGACCACCCCCTCGGCGAGGCCGGTGTCCGTTGCGTCGACCGCGACGGCGAGCGTACCGCCGATGACGCAGCCACTGTTGTCGAGGCCGTTCACCGCGAACCTGACCTGCCAGGCGCGCGCGGCGTCGGCTGCTTCCACCGTCGACCAATCGCTGCACAGGGTGAAATCGGCCTCGGTGCAGTACCGTACGCGAATACGCGGGTCGGCGCCGAACACCGTCGAGCCCCTGACGACGTCGAAGTTTTCGAAGTCGACCACGAAATCGCTCGGCGCGGTCGTCGACGATGTGGGAGCGGTGATGAGGTACTGGCCGTCAACCGGCGCCGCCAGGCCGTAGGTGTATTCCCCGTTGCCCGGGGCGGGCGGCTGCTCCCAGGTGGTGATCGAATCGGCAGTGGCCGTGGCGACCCCGTAGCCGTTGGAGTAGCAGACCGTCACGAAATATTCCGTGTGTTTGGTCAGACCGTCGATTTCGCGGTCTTTCGAAGTGGCTGCGGCGCCGGCCGAGGTCAGACCGGTCGCGGTGAGTCGGCAGGTCGCGCCCTCGGTGAGTGAGGCGACGTAGAGAAATTCTTCCGGCAGGGTGCTGAAGTTCTTCTCGAAGCGCGCTTGGGCCACGGTGATCGACCGGTTCTGCGAGCTCAGCACACCGGCACTGGTGATGGCGGGCGATCCGGCCACGAGCACCGTCTGCGACGTCGTCTCCTCGGTCGGGCCGGTTCCGGCGGGCTGCTCGTGGCGGCTCAGCGGGGTCACGGTGATGTTCTGGTCGCCGACCTCGAGTGCGAGGGTGAGCTCGGTCGTTCCGAGACCGGGCGAAGCGACTCGTTGTTCGACCCCGTTGACGCTGTACCGATTGGTGGACCGGTCATTGTTTTCGATGGTCACGGCCACAGCGCCGGTGCCGGCGCTCGTCACATCCTCGTCGAAGACCGGCTCAGCCGTGAGCGTTCCCATGCCGGGGGTGTCATAGGACCAGGCCGTAACGCTGACCGCACTGCGAGATTCGCCGACGGCGTTCACGGCCTTGGCCTCGTAGCGGTCCTTCAGACCGTTTTCGGTCGTTCGAATCACACCGCAGTCGCCCGAAACATCACAGCGACCGACCGAAGCCCCATTGCGGTACAGGGTGAATCCCGTGAGCTTCGGGTAGGTGGAGTTCGCGCCGCCGGGGCTGACGGACAGGGTGATCGACTCGTCGCCGTAGGCGATCTGGGTGACCGCGTTCGGCACCTTGGGGTACCCCTGCAGGTCGACCGTGATCGACCCGTTGCGGCTGCCGGCGCTGAGCTTGCCCTGCGCGTCGCGCACCACAAAACTGGCCTCGCAGACCCCGCCGGCGGTATCACCAGACCAGGAGGCCCGCACGCTGCGGGTGTTCTCCACCGCGAAGGAGACGCCGACGCAGGTGCTCGGCGCCGCGACCGACACCAGTACGAGCGACGTGTTGCGGTACAGGTTGACCTCGCCGGCCACGCCGACGACGGCGATCGAGCAGCTCGAGCCGGAGGACTGCGAACAGGTCCGTGCCACCGTACCGCCCTTGGGCAGCTCGCTCGGCGCCGGGCCGACTTTGAGCGCGAGCAGGGCCGGCTCGGCGTCGCGGTGGCTGGCGAGGCTCACCGTCACGGCCGCCTCACGGCCGGCCACGGCGTTGTCCGCGACGGAGATCGTGAGAATGGCACCGTCCTGCGTCACGGTGAACTGGTCGGAGACGATCTCGGTCGCGAAGGTCAGCGCCGGTACCGCTCCCTTACCCTGCCAGTCGACCATGTGGCTGAGGTCGTAACGAATGTCGTCGGCGCCCGGGCTTTGGGTCAGTGCCGCCGGGCGCAGGGTCGGCTGCGGGTCAAGCGGTTCAACGACGATCGGCACGACCAGCTGGGTGTAATCCTCCTGGCCGTCGATGCGCACCGGCACGGTGCACGAGTCGCTCCAGGGGGCATCAGATCCGGCCGTGTAGGTGACGCTCGTTCCGCCCTCGAAAGTGCAGCTCGCGTTCACGCGTTCCCCAGACGAACGGATGCCGGCGCGCTCCAGTTGCAGCTCGGTCCCGGCCGGAATCGACACCAGGCTGGCCAGGTCGAAGCTGACGGAGGCGTCTTCCCGAACGTTCTGCTCCACGTTGCCCTTTTTGAGCGCGAGGATGATGGCATCCGCTGAAGGAATGCGCAGGAACCCGTAGGTGGTGACTTCGACACCCTGAAAATTGAGGCCGGTCAGCGAGAACGGGGCGAGGAGTCCCTCGTCGGGAACCTCGCCGCTGATCTTCCAGCCGGAGACCGTGAGGCCGGGGTGGTCGCCCCACAGTGCGAGGGTCAGGCCCCCGACGTCGCCAGAGTTCCAGGAGACTTTGCCGGTCACGACGTCGATGCCTGTCGGGAACGAGTCGCGGTCGTCGAGAGCGACGGTCGTGTCGATGACGATGGGAAAGTCAGGAACGGAGGCGCGCACCACCTTCACAACGATGAGGCCCTGGCCGACGTCTTCGTTCTCGTTGGCGACGGAGTAGACGAAGGTGAGCAGTCCGGGCTCGTCGCCGGCGGTGAAGACCACCTGGTTGTCGCTGACCTGCTCGATGCGCTGCTGCAGGGCATCGTATTCGAGCGAGCCGGCCGTGGCGTCGGGCGTGACGCCGGTCAGGGTGAGTCGTCCGCCTCCGGGTTCCACGTCGTTGGCGGCCGGGCGCACGATCACCAGGTTGTCGGCACCGACCTGCACCTCGACGTAGTCACTGAACGTGATCGGGCTCGGGTTGGAGCGCTGGTCGAGCACACCGATGCGCACCAGGGCGATGCCGGTGGCGCCGCTGGCATCGCGCACCCGGTATTGGAATTCGATGGCGCCGTGGTAGTCGAGCGGGCTCGAATAGACAATGGCGTCGCCGGTGGCGTTGACCCCGGCGGTTCCGCGCGCCGGTTGGGTCAGTACCCGGTCGAGTACGACGGTGTCGCCATCCGGGTCGAGGCCGAAGCTGTCGAAGGGAATCTCGATGCTCTCCCCCGACAGCACGCGGCCGTAGAGGGTGTGCGGCTGTGGGGCGGTGTTGTCGCCCTCGGCGAGCACCTCGATCGAGACGACGGCCGAGTCGATCAATTCGGGGGCGCCGGCAACATAGACGCTGTAGCCGAGTTCATAGCTGCCCGGCTGGTCCGGCGCGAGGTAGCGCAGCTCGGCGCCGACCGCGAAGGCGAGACCCCGATCGCTTCTGTTCTGCACCGATTTGGCGTTGAGCATCACGATATTGCCGTCGGGCGCGACGTCGTTGGCGAGCACGGGAATGTCAATCTGCGCGCCGACCCGCACCGACACGCTGTCGTTCCTGGCGATCGGTGCCTGCGTCACTGACGCCGGAAGCAGGTAGACGGTGGCCTCGCCGCGCACGGTGTACAGCGGGTTTTCGGTGCCGTCAGAGACGGTGTAGCGCACGATGCCGAGCTTGCCCGGCTGTTCGTCGGCGGTCGAGCCGCGCACGCGCAACACGTTCTGGCCGACCACGTCGACGCTGAGCGACGCCCCGAACACGGTGTCGGGGATAGCTTCGCCGAGCAGCAGCACCCGCCCGGCCGGGTTGGAGACGGCGGTGAAGACGTCGACGCTCGTGTCCGCCTTGGGCCGCACGAAAACGGTCACCGGGGAGGTGGTGAGTGCCTGCGCATCCGCTGACACCACCGAAATGCGCACGAAAGAGACGACTTCGCTGGCGTCGTCGGCGATGGTGAGGCTGACCGTGTAGTTGCCTGGCATAGTGGCGACGAAGTCGAAGGAGGTTCCGTTGGCGGTGACGCCGACCGTGGATCCCTCGGAGCTGGTCGGGGTGGTCGCCGAATTGATGCGGTACAGGCCGGCTGCGCCGGAGACGTACTCGGCCGGGCTGACCGTGAGGCGTTCGTTCACCGAGGCGAGCAGTGCGAACGGTAGGGCCGTGAGCTGCGGGGTCGGCGTGACCGCGATCGTGAGCACCTTCTCGGCCGTGGCACCGTGAATGTCGGAGACGCTCACCAGAATGGTTGCCGATTGCGCGGTCTGGTCGGTCGCGTTGGGGTGCTTGTAGACGAGCACCCCGGCCGGCGTCACGCTGACCGAGCCGACGTCGGTCGTGTTCACAACGGATGCGACGAAAATCGGATCCCCGTCGGGATCGACCCAGCCGGGCAGCACCGGAACGGTGACCGTACCGCCGGGTTGCACCTCGGGGCTCGGCCAGTCTTGCAGGCAGCCCTCGGTGCCGCACCATACCGGCGCGGCATTCACGTCGTCGCCGTGCACGGTCAGGGTGACCGTCGTGGCCGGCGAGTTGAGTCCGTCTGCGCGGGAACCGTCGGTGACGGCGTAGCTGAACGTGGCCGAGCCGCGAGCGCCGGCGGCGACCTGCACTGCGATGGCCTGGTTCGAGTCGGTGACGCTGACGGTGCCCCAGGAAGGGTCAAGCCCGGCCACCGCGGCTGGCAGCACGGTGAGCACGTCGTCGTTGGCGTCGTGGTCGTTGAGCAGCACAGGAAGCAGGGTGAGTTGGTCGCTGCGTACCCCGAAGGCATCGGCAACCGCCACGGGAGCCTTGGGCTCGACAACCTCAGAGGCTTCCTCCACGTCGTCCTGGCGCTGCGGTTCTTCAGCCGCGGCGAGGGTCCAGTCCTGGGAACTCTCGACCAGGGCACCGCCCGGAACGGTCCACACCCATCCGCTCCGGGAGTCGTTGAGAATCATGAGGGAGTCGTTGGACCGAAACGCGGGGGCTGCGTCCCCGTTCGGTGTGGCCGTGCCGTAGCTGAGCGTCGTTTCGCCGGCGCTTTCGCTGAACAGGGTGCCGCCGGTGCCGGAGGACGGCAGCCAGGCCGCGTAGCGCTCGCCATTAAAAGGGGTCGGTACGGCCGGGACCCCGAGCACAGTCTCAAAATCGCCGACCAGTTCGGTGCGGGCACCGTCAGCCAGCGCAAAGGAAACCAGGCCGGTCTGGTCGGCCACGAGCACGCCGTCGGAACCCCGCAGGTCGTCGGTACTGCTCGGGCGCTGCAGCACGGCCAGCTCGCTCAGATTCGTCTCGACCGGTTCGTCCTGGCCGGCCAGCCAGAGTTCGTCGCCGGCCACGCTGAGCAGCGCCCAGGTATCGCCGACGACGCTCAGCTGGGTGCCTGGCTCGGTCGGACCGTCGGTGACGGTGTCATCACCCAGAATTTCGTCGTCCACTATGGAATAGCGCAGCACGCTGTTGGCCGCGCTGGAGTAGCTGTAGAGCACGCCGTCGGGGGTGATCGCGACGGCGTCGGAGACGTAGGAGCGGGCGGTTTCGCCCTCGATGACTTCGTCGTCGGCGTAGGGGTTGACCGGGCGCGGGGATTCGGCCGCGCCGACCGCCCCGGCGAACACCGCTCCGGTGGTCGTGAGGTAGCCAACCCAGGCCCCCGATGAGACGACGGTGCGGGTACCGGCCGGGGTCACGTCGTAGTCGGCGGCGTCGTCGCCGAGGTCGATCGGCGCGGCGAGGCTCACGTCGACGACTTTTTCGTTGTTCTGCGCGTAGAGCAGCACGGTCGCGTCGGTCTGCACCAATTCGCTCGGCGCCGGCACGGTTTTCACGGTGTCCAGTTCGAGCAGGTCGGTGTTGATGCGGGCGTACCGGTTGCCGTCGCCGCTCTGCAGCGCCCAGATCGAGCTCGCGTGCACCGGAGTCTGCTTTACATCGAAACCGTCGACGACGATGGCCACCGTGGCCAGCAACGCACCGATCGCGGCCACCGCCATAATGCGAATAATGCCGCGACGCTTCTTCGATATCACCGGGAATCGGCGGCGGGTGCGCGGCCCGGCCACTAGATCAGCCCAACGAGAAGCAGGGCGCCGAACGTCGCGCCACCACCGACGACGACCGCCCCGACCAGAAGCAGGGCGAGGGCCACCGGGCGCAGGCGCGTTCGGCGGGGGCCGTCAACGTCGGTCAGCGTGCCCTCCCGCGTTTGTGAGGCCGGGCGACGGGTTCCCCGGCCGGGGCGCAGCGACGCGATGACCACGTCGGAGA
The DNA here is from genome assembly GCF_004403155.1 of Cryobacterium sp. Hh7. Taxonomy (NCBI): domain Bacteria; kingdom Bacillati; phylum Actinomycetota; class Actinomycetes; order Micrococcales; family Microbacteriaceae; genus Cryobacterium; species Cryobacterium sp. Hh7. The sequence continues at coordinate 130,007 of NZ_SOHG01000061.1, forward strand.
CGACCGGGCCGCGAGCCTCCAGGTTGTTGAAATCGACGGGCATGCCAGCGGATGCCCACGCTTCGTCCGCCACTTCGAGCGCGGTGATCGGCAGCCCCAGGTCGCGCTGCACCCGCTGCAGGTCGTGCGCGCACTCGAGCAGGCTCGCCTGGCGGCTGGCCGGGTCGCGACTCATCATACGGGCGAGGATGGTTTCGAGGGCGGGGGGAACATCCGCTCGCCCGATGCTCGTGTATTTGGCCCGGCTGATGCGTTGTTTCAGTTGTGCGCGCGATCCGGCGGATCCGGCGGGCAGGTCGAACGGGGCCCGATCGGCCAGTAGAGAGTAGAGGGTGGCGCCGAACGACCAGACTTCGGTGGCGACGGTACCGGTCGTGCGCTCGTCGACAACTTCTGGGGCGCTCCACGGCAGCGACATGGCGAACAGTTCGCCCGGGCCGCCACCGGCCAGGGAAGCGGCGATACCGAAGTCACCGAGCACCGGACCGCCGAAGGTCGTGGTGAGAATGTTGGACGGTTTGATGTCTCGGTGCAGCACCTTGGAGCGGTGTGCGGTTTCGAGGGCGCAGGCGATTTTGACTGCGACGCCCAGCACCGTCGCCAGGGGCAGCGGCGCAGCGCGCTCACGCGAGGCGTATGAGCCAGGGCAGAATTCCATCACGAGATAGGGGCGGCCGTCGGCCGAGATGCTCGCGTTGTAGACGGTGAGAATAGACGGATGCGAGCTGAGCCTGGCCATGACATCGGCTTCGGCGTTGAATGAGCGCAATACGTCATCGTCGACGATGTCCCGCAGCAGCACTTTGACGGCCACGGAGCGGCGCGGCATGTTCTGTTCGAACAGAAAGACGTCGGCGAATCCGCCGGTGCCGAGCGGGCGCACGTAGCTGTATCCCGACAAAATGGGCGGAACAGAGGGAAGTCGCCTGCCCATTGCTCCCCCCGACCTGCGTTGTTTCTGTCGTGCAACCTTGTGCTGGTCTAAGGTTCAAGCTTAACCACGGCGCCCGATCCCGACACCCACAAGGGGACATGGTACACCCCCACAATGGGGGTGCAAAATGTGAGCGCGGTGGGGGCCACAGAACGCTTGACCGGGCGCTAGCCGCGGATACCGTTGCCGAGCTCGGTGTCCGCGTTGCCGCGTGCGTCGGCGGCGGCGGCGGTGAGGAACTGACTCATGCCGTCGAGGCCGTCGAGGCCGTTGACCGCGACGGGTCGCGCCCTGCGTGAACGAGTCATACGCGGTCCGGAAGGCACCCGAAGCCGAGTCCGTCACGAAGCGAGAACCGACCAGATTGTTCACGAGCGTCTGCAGCTCGGTCAGCTTGGTGATGAGGTCTTCCTTGCCGGAAATGAGTCGACCAGCGGCATCCGTCATGTCGGACTAGGTCACATTGCGATTGGCCAAGGTGTCCCCCCACTTGTTTGAGCCCGGAGGGTGCGTGTGGTCCTGACCTAATGGCAATACCCCGGACGGGTCGAATAGGGGTGCACTCACCGTCCACTGCCCGCACTGGACGCTAGCTGCACGAAGTCGGGGTGCTGGCTACCTGCGAGACCCGCCCGCTTCCGTTGGTCGAGCTTGCCGAGACCGCCATGGACTGGGCTGAGCCGGTCTCGAGAACGCGCGGTCTGCCCGAATGCATATTCGTACAGACATCCAAACATATCTGAGAAACCCTCGACTCTGGCGCATGGTTTTGGTACACTTCTTCTATGAGCCAGAGCGGCGATATTCCCCAGCCGGGCCGTGTCGATCCGTTCTTCGCGGCTCACGGCTACCCGCCGTCCACACCCGAAGAGCGCGCCGAGTTCGAGGTGTTCTGGGCGCAGTGCCAGGCCGATTGGCGGTGTGAAATTGCCGAGGGGCTCGGAGAATTCGCCCCGTACGAGGTCACCGACCCGGTCGATCTGGAACCGGTCAACCCGGCACTAGTGAGCCCGGCGCCAGTGAGCCCCGCGGTTGGCCGCCCGGAGCTGATTGATTGCCCGACCATTCCGGCCGGCCTCGATCTGACCGAGGTGTTCGCCGCGGTGCCGCCCGAGCACCTCTTCGATGAGGACCTCCGCGAGGAGTTCCTGTATACGAACTACCTCGCGGACAATTTCCTCCCGGTCGATTTCATCCCGGACGAATGCACCACTGACGGATGCACCGCTGACGAGCGGTGCACTGACCGTGCTGAGGCTGATCGCGCTGACGCTGACCCGGCTGACGCTGACCAACCCGGTCTGGACCCTGGTAGTCCCGCAGAGGTGCTGAGTCCGTTCCAGCGGCACCAGGCGCAGTTCGTCGACCGGGTGCTGTACCTCGAGAAAGTCATCGCTTGGGCGCAGGCGAGTAAGGCCGAGGTCTTGACGGAGGCGTGGGATTACACCACTAACAGTGCCGAGACCGGGCAGCCGCAAGAGCCGGGTGCTGGTCGAGTCCCGGCCTGAGACCCTGACCGCTCTCCGCACTGGGGAGATCTCCCTGCGGCACGCCCGCCAGGTGCTCGACCAGCTCGATTCCGTCCCGCAGCCCGCCCGCGCCGAGTTGGAGGCGGTGTTGCTGCCGCACGCTCGTAAACTCACTCCGGCGCAGTTCGACGGCAAGGCCCGCAAACTGCGGGAGCGGTTCCACCCTGACAGCATCACCGTTCGCCGCACCCGGTGCCTGGCCGACCGCAAGGTGCAGTTCTTCCCCGACCAGGACGGCATGGCCACCCTGTGGTTACGGGCGGCGGGCGATGACGTGCAGAGTATCTATACTCGGGTCACCGATGCGGCGATCAGTCTGCAGGGCCCGGATGAGCCCCGCACCCTCAGCCAACTCCGCGCCGACGTCGCCATTGACCTGCTCCAGCAGGGCGTCACCGGCACAGGTCTCGGCGCCGGCCTCACCGCCAACGTCAACATCACCGTCCCGGTCCTCACCCTGATGGGTGTGACTGAGGAACCCGCCGAGCTCGAAGGCTACGGCCCGATCGACCCGGAGACGGCCCGCCGGCTGGCTGGGACGGCGACGAGTTTTCTGCGCGTCCTCACTCACCCGCACACCGGCATCGTCCTCGACGTCAGCTCCACCCCGTTCCGCGTGCCCGCGGCGCTGAAGAAATACCTCCGACTACGCGATGGAACCTGCCGGTTCCCCGGCTGCAACCGCTCCGCCGGCCACGCCGACCTCGACCACACCATCGATAAACAATTCGGCGGCCCCACCACCGCCACCAACCTCCACTTCCTCTCTCCCGCCCACCACAACCTGAAGCACTTCTCCGATTGGAAAGCCGTCGCCGATCCCGACGGCACCGTCCACTGGACCAGCCCCGCCGGCAAACACTACGCCACCGACCCCGCCACCCGCATCCGTCCGCACCTGCAACAAACCGAAACGCCACCACAGGCACCATCCCCACCAGACGAACCCCTGAGTGACCCCTGGAACACCACCTGGAACGCCGCGTGGAACACCGACGACACCAACTCTCAACGGGACTGTCTCTTAAACGGTGTTTCCGGCCTGACGCGCCGGACTTGGGTCTGGCGGGAAAGGTGCCGTGATGACGACACTTGATGCTGTGACGAAGAAGACGAAATCTGAGCCCACTCGTGAGGCGGTGGCTGCGAAGGAATGGGTGCGCCTGGCCAAGGAGCAGGGCCTGGCTCTGGACGGTCCGGACGGCCTGCTGGGCCAGTTCACGAAAACGTTCCTAGAGACGGCGCTGAACGAGGAAATGACTGAGCATCTCGGTCATGAGAAAAACCGTGCCCCGGACGAGCGTGACGAATCCAACGTGCGCAACGGGACCCGGCCCAAAACGGTGATCAGCCCCTCGACGGGGCCGGTGACCATTCAGGTGCCTCGTGACCGGGACGCCACGTTCACTCCGGTGATCGTGGCGAAACGACAACGCCGTTTGACCGGGGTTGATGAGATTGTGCTGTCATTGTATGCCCGCGGCCTCACGACCGGGGAGATCAGCGCGCACTTCAACCAGATCTACGGCGCGCAGGTCTCCAAAGAGACGATCTCTCGGATCACGGACAAAGTGATCGAGGAGATGCAAACGTGGCAGTCCCGCCCGTTGAACGGCGTCTACGCGGCGATCTTCATCGACGCGATCGTGGTGAAGATCCGGGATGGGCAGGTCGCCAACCGGCCCATCTATGCGGCCATCGGCGTGACTCTGGACGGTGATAAGGACATTCTCGGGTTGTGGGCCGGCACCGGCGGTGAGGGCGCCAAGTTCTGGATGTCTGTCCTGACCGACATCAAAAACCGTGGCGTCACCGACACGTTCTTCCTGGTCTGTGACGGGTTGAAAGGGCTCCCGGAGGTTGTCGGGAACGTGTGGCCGTTGACGACGGTGCAGACGTGCATCATTCACCTCATTCGGAACACGTTCAAACTGTCCTCGAAGAAGGATTGGGATGCGATGAAACGAGCCGTGAAACCGATCTACACCGCTCCGACCGTTGACGCCGCACGAGCAGCTCTCGATGATCTATCCGAGAGCTGGGGGAAGAAATACGGTGCGATCATCCGGTTGTGGGAGTCGGCATGGGAAGAGTTCACCCCGTTCTTGTCCTACGACCCCGAGATCCGCCAGGTGATCTGCTCCACGAATGCGATCGAGTCACTCAATGCCCGGTACCGTCGTGCGGTGCGTGCTCGAGGGCATTTCCCCACGGAGCAGGCCGCTCTAAAATGCTTGTATCTGGTCACGCGAAGTCTCGATCCCACCGGTGAGGGCCGAGCTCGATGGACAATGAGGTGGAAGCCCGCTCTCAACGCCTTCGCCATCACCTTCCACGACCGCTGGCCGAACGCAGAATCCTACTAATGAAAAACGCCGGAAACACCGTTACTGAGACACACCCCTCTCAACCGTTCTAGCAGCCAGTCCCCGGAGGGGGAGGAGGAGAAGGAGTGGCGAGGGATGATTGTCAATACTGATGGTCAATACAGCATCCAAAAACCCCGGGAAGGCAATTGCCGCTATTCCACGAGCGGAAGCTGCACCCGCAGAACTTTGCCGCCGGCCACCATCATGCCGCGGCCGGGCGGAAATTCGGCCCGGTTCAGTCGCGGCAGCGGAGTGTTGAGCAGAATGTCGCCCTGGATGGTGTCGGGCTGCAGCAGCAGGCCGCGCCTGGAATACTTCATCTCGGCGAACACTGGCCAGGACGAGTTCCACGACGCGGTTTCACCATCGGCGACCAGAAAATGGTCACTGCGCATGACCTGTTTGATGAGCTCAACCAGCGCGGCATCGGCCGGGGTCTGCAGAAAGTCCGCGAGGTTTTCGACGACGAGCGCCATGCGCGGGCTGGCCAGGTCGGCGGTAAAAGCCACGTGGACGCCCAGCTGACGACCATCCGAGAGGATGCTGCGGAACACGTCGTACCAGTTCGACCGGCCACTCGCGACCTCCCAGTCTTCCCGAAAGGCCGCGAACCCGTCGATGAGCAGCAGAATGCGCGGCTCGTTGGGGCGGCTCGTTGGGGCGGCTCGCCAGCGCGCGGTACTCGGCGATCGTTGACGCGGTGGCCTCGACAAAGCGGTTGCCGCGCGCTTCAAGTTCGGCCTTGAGCAGTCCGAACAGGCGATTGATGCGTTCAATGTCGCCGCCGCCGCCGATCATGCTGCCCACGTGCGGCAGCGGTTCGAGCCTGCGGAGGCTGCCGGCGGCGAAGTCGAGGCCATAAACCGCGACGGGCCCGCCGGCGCTCGTGCGACCGGCCGCGATCGCCAGGGTGCGCAGGGTGCGCAGGGTGCGCAGGGTGCGCAGGGTGCGCAGGGTGCGCAGGGTGCGCAGGGTGCGCAGGGAGACGCTCTCCAGATCATGGCCGCGCAGGGTGACCATCGACACCGAGCGCGGCAGGTCGCTCGAGTCAGCGATGAGCGCACCGGCGTCGATGACCGGGGCCAGGCGGCGCGCGAAGTGCAGGGCCGTGGCGGAGTCGACCGACTCGACCGCGACATCCGTTATGGTCTCACCGGGGAAGGACCAGTGCTCGGGCCGTCGGGTCCACCTGAGCGGTCCGCGCTCGAGCGACTCCGTCAGCGCTTCGACGGTCGACGGCGATTCGCCGAGTCGGGCCTGCTGCTCCAGCGTGCGTTCGGTGAGCAGCTGCGCGCTCAAGGCTGCCAGACGGGTGTCGAACCGGCCGATCGAGCGCTTGACCAGACGTTGGTCCTTCGAGCGGTTCATGAAGAAGTTGCCGATGAGCATCATCGGGCTCATCAGCACGAACAGCAGCGCCGCCGGGCGGTCGAAAATGAGCCACATGCTCACACCGAGCAGCACCGGCGCCACCATGGCCAGCCAGGGAAACGGCTGGTCGTCCTTCTCGGTCGGCACCTCGGGCGGTGCGAATTCCTGACCGGCGTAGCGCCCTTCCACCCGCGGCGAGCGGTTGAAGTAGACCGGACCGTCGCGGTGTTCGCACTCGACAGGTTCGCCGCCATGGACCCGCAAACCTTTATTTGCCCGATCGTTTTGGGTCCATTCCTGATGCTTCACCGCCATCCGGACAGCCCCGTCGGCCTGCTCACGGATCGCGGAAGCACCGAAACCCTGTTGCGCTGGGCCATCCCCTTCTTCGTCAGCGGGCCGATCGTGCTCGTGCTCGGGCAGCTGTGGGGACAGCAGGCGAACCTGTACGACATTAACGTCGGTGTTGCGCTCCTCCTTATGACCATGACGATTCTCGGCTGCGGAATGAGCTGGGCCGCGGCAGTGCGGCTGCGCGACCTTGATCGACTCCGCGATTGTTCCGCTGACGACCTAACGCAATCAAACGCGACAGAGCGAACCGGCGAATTGGCTAACACCGCCACGCAGCTCTACGCGCTCGTGCGACTCGCCCCCGTTGGCATCGTCGAGCTCGACGCCAGCGGCGGTCTGCTGACGGCGAACGACCAATGGCACGCGCTCAGTGGCCTGCGACTTGACCAGTCCCTGGGTTCGGGCTGGGCGGTCACCATCCATCCCGACGACGTGGAGCGGTTGACGGCCGAGCGGGCCGTGCGCGTAGCCGAGCAGGAAGCATCCGCTACCCATGCCCGGTTTGAGGCGGCTTTCGAGTCGTCTCCCCTGGGAACGGCCATTGCGACCCTCAACGGTTACGTCGTGGAGGGTCACAATGGCTGTTCGAGCTGGCCGGGCCGGCCCACGGAGTGCTCGACCGGCCCATCGAGAATATTTTCAAGCCGGGCAAGTCAGCGGATCACGGTGCAAACGTCAGCCCGTCGGCTGACCAGTACACGCACCAGCGCTCAGAGCGGGCGCTGCGTGGCATCGGCTAGAACTGTGTCAACGTCAGCGTCGCCGAGATCCACGAGCATACCCGGGTCACCGGCCTGTTCTACCAAGCCTCCCTCGCGGCAACGACCCTCAACCAGGTGACCGTCAACGTCAACGTGTCGGCCCGTCAGTTCACCCGCGACGATTTTGGTGCCGCGGTGCGGCAAGCCCTGCAGGTATGGGGGCTTTCGCCAGCGCAACGCTGCCTGGAACTGACCGAAAGCGCACTGCTCGATGCCATTGGCCCGGCCGCCGCGACGTTTGCCGAGCTACGACAGCTCGGGGTGCGCCTCGCCGACGTGGTGCACCTCGACGTTATCGCCGAGGGGATCGAGACGGCCGGTCAACGCGACCTGCTCCGCGAGATGGGCTGCCACTACGGCCAGGGCTACTACCTCTCGCGGCCCAGCCCGCCCTGGTTTCGCCCGACTGAGAGCGGCGAATTGGGGTTGGGGTAGGGAAATCCCATTATTGGGCTGTCTGCGTCTCCGTGTTCGGATCGAGGAGAACGTAGACAAGGGCGGTAATCGTGCCCGTGACCGTGCCGCTCACTACCGCGACGTCGACGGTCGGCACCGTGGAGAGGGCGTTGATCAGGACGAGCCTCCGGCCGTGCTGAATGCCCGAAACGAAATCGAGCACACTGTCGTATCGACCGGTAACGGTGATGCTGAGCGGGATGGCAATGAAATTCGCCGGAGTGAGGCGGGGGTCAACCCCTGCGGCTGGAACCGCGCCGGCAGCAGTCGCCGCCTCGGTGGCAGCGTCGGCAGCTTCGCTCGGCGCCGGACTCGGTGTTGCCTCCGAGGTAGGCGCCGACGGGGGCGCCGCTGCTGTGGGTGCCGCCACGACGAGCAACGCCGGGTCAAATGCCTGCGCGTCGTTCTGCCTGAACGCGGAGATCACGACCTGGCTGCCCGCGGCGATCGCATTGAACTCGTCAATCAGCGCTGGAATCTCGGCAGAGCTGGGAACGGCCAGTTGAATTGCGGACAGGTCATCCGTGAGCTCGTCGATGTTCTCGAACTGCTTCTTGAGGGCAAGCACCTGTAGCTCATAAGCGGCATTTTGCGCCAGCGTCGTGTCACGATCGGCCTCCGCCAACCGAACCTCGCTCAGTTTGGGCGAAATCCCGAGAAGCCACCCGAGGCCCACGATAGCGCCGATCACCAGCAGGGCGCCGATCACCCAGAGCCTGTTCTTGTCCATGATCACTTCCCCTCCGCAGTGGCGAAGCGTCCCGAAAACGCGCCCTCATTGACGTGCAGCACGAAGTCAACGGTGTAGAGACCGGTATCCGTCCGGGTGATCGCGGCCGGCAGGGAATCCGCATAGCCGGGCAGCGTCGACATGCGCTCCAGCCACGCCGGCACGCTCGTGGCATCGGGGCTCGTGAAAAGTATCCTGATCGTCGCCACCCGGGCGTTCAGCAGGGGAGACGCCGCCTGCTCGTAGGGAACCAGGGGCGATGCTGAGTCGATCGAGAGCGTGTCAACGGTCACGGTGCTCGGCACGAGTGCCAGCACCTGGGCGAGGTAGGCCTTCCAATCAATTTCAGTGGATGCTCCGAATTGCCGCGCGACCAGTGTTGTGTCGAGAGCGGCCTGCACCTTCTGAACCTCGGAATACTTCGATTGGCTGGCCAGCAGCTCCGTGGTGCGTTCCCGCGCAGCGGCAAGTTCGGCCTGGCTCTGCAGGGCGTACCAGCTGGATGCTCCGACCCCCGCCCCAACGAGTACCAGCACCGCCAGCAAGACGCCTCCGAGGCGTCGCCGGGTAGCCTTGACCTTCTTGAGCAGACGAACTTCGGGCGGAAGCAGGTCCATGCGGGGTTCCGCCCCGAGAACGAGTTCATCCGTCGGCTTCTTGCTGGTCATGCTGTGCTCCCCAGTGCGAGGCCGAGTGCCACGGTGAAGGCACCATTCGTGAGCTGCAGGGCTGCGGGATCTATGCCTCTGGCGAGCGCAACCGACGCGAACGGATCTGCCGGCAGGATGGGCAATCGAGTCAGCGCACTGAGCGCCTGCGCGAATCCGTCCAGCTGGGAGCCACCTCCCAAGAGCACAATTCCAGTCACGGGGATGTGCGGCCTGGTGTGTGAAAAGTAGTTGACGGTATTGCGGAGGCTGTTGAGCAGGTCGCTCGTCGCCTCGGCAATGATGGTCGCCTCGACAGCGTGGTTCGTCGTGGATGCCTCGGCAAGTCCGTGCTCGCGTTTCACTAATTCTGCTGTGGGCGCGTCGACGGACAAGCCCAGCACCAGTGCCTGGGTGAGGTCTCCCCCGCCCGCTGGGATGAGCCGCACAAACTGCGGAACTCCGGCGAGCGTGATCACAATGCTCGTGGTTGCCTGACCGACATCGATGAGGGCAACCGCGCCGTCGAACGTTGTCCCCCGACACACGGCTCGGCTGACCGCGAAGGGGATGAGGTCGACTTCGACTGCGGTCAGGCCGGCCAGTTGCACAGCGGCGATATTGCCCTGCACCCCCTCCTTGACCGCAACGATCAACAGGCCGTTGATCTCGGGGCCGTTCTCACCCGCACTCTCGTTGATCGCGTAGAAATCGAGCAGGGCCTCCGCTACGGGTACGGGCAACATGTCTGCAACGAGGAAGGGCAGGGTTTCGCGGATGCGTTTCATACTCGTCTTGGGCACCGCGAGGTCTCGCGCGAGCGCGCGATGATTACCGATTCCGAGCACCACATTCTTGCTCTTAAAACCGCCCGCCGACCACAGGGTCTTCAGCGCGGCCGCTACGGTATTTGGCTCAGCGACCTCTCCGCGGTTCACTGCTCCCGCCGGCAGCGCAATCTGGTGGTAGCGCATGAGCACGGGACGGGCCTTGTCGGCGTCGCGCACCTCCACGCCGCGCAAGCCGGACGTGCCGATATCGATTCCGACGACGCTGTCCGTCATGGCTGGGCTCCTGTGCCTATTGCTGCCGCGTGTATCGCTGCCGTGTGCATCAGTCGGCCACTTCCCTGTTCGACACGACCGATCCCGGTTGCGGGTTTGTGATGGTGGGTGTCGCGCTGCCGGTTTCGAGGTCCACTCCCGGCAGACCGAGCGGCACAAAGGTGAAGGTGGGGTTGTTCTTGGCCGAGCTGTAGTTTCCCGCGATCACTTGCCCGCGCCAGCTGAAGCCATTGGCACCGTCGAAGGCGCACGGCGTGTAGAGCAGCGCCTCGACCGGACTGTTGATCGAGAAACCGTTCTTCACGGTGAAGTTTCCCTGTGTTGGCGCCGTGCAGGTGGGTTGTTCGTTGGAAAGCTGATCCGGCGTGATGAACCAGATCTTGTGCACGGCACTCGTCGACGAGGAAAACTGCAGCGCGTTGACCCCGGAGAAATCGAACTTGTTCGCGAAAATCACCACATCGCTGGTGAGCGTGACGGTGGTGTTGTGGGACGCCGTCGGTCCCAGCGCACAGTCGAGCGCATTGATGATAACCGGCTTGCCCGCACTGGTTCCGCCGAGGTTTCCGTTGGGCAGGGCGCAGGCGCCCAGGGTTCTCACCTCATAGGGTGTGCCGGTGGAATCCACCCAGGCGGCGGGGGCGTACGCCACCTCTGTCCACGGCGGCACCTCGGGAATGATCGCGGAGTGAGTGTACGTGCCGCCGACGCGAGTCCCGGGCGGGTTGGGACTCACTGTGCCAGCCGTCAGGTTGTCGCTGATCCTCCCCGAGCCGAGAGTCGCCGCGCCCGACACCCAGGCAGTCCCGTTAACCGTGCATGATCCCGTGAACGTCAGGTTTCCCGTCACGAGAACACTCCCGTTGATCACGGTGTTGTTCTTCGCGCAATCAAAGTTGCCGTTTTTGACCATGAGACCGGCCCCAGGTGATTCCGTCAAATCGAAGCTCGAGTTGGACTCCACAGTGCCGCCCCGATACAGGTAGAGCGCAACGCCGCTCGGCTCGATCCCGGGCACGAGGTACTTCAGGATCGCCTCGACCTTCGTCACGTTGCCTTCCGTGGCACCGTTGACGCCCGCAGTTTGGGCCGTTCCGAGCGAGGTGATCCGCACCTCGGTTGCCGTCACGGGCGGACACCCCGCAATCCAGGTGCTGCCCCCGAAATACTCGATTTTCGCGCTGTACCGGGGAGCCACCGCAGAAGCGTAAGTTCCCGGAACGGCTTGCCCGGCGCAGTTGCCGACGACGTAGAGACCCTGGCGTGCCGCCGCAACGCCAGCATCCGCTGCCGCACCGGACTGAACCCCGGACCGAGTAGACGAACTCACTCCATAGGCGCCCACAACAGCGGCCGTGATGAGCGAGGCGAACAGCAAACCAACCGCCATCACACCCAGCACGGAGGCCAGCGCAGCCCCGCGCTCCGGACAGCCGCGCAGCGAGGCGACGCCGCGATCTAGAAACATGTCAGGCCCCCCGATGCTCCGGCCCGACTGGTTGCGGAGCTTGAGATCACGACCGACGGGTGGTCACCGGCGAGGCTCGCGAAATTCACGGTGAGCTGCTGTCCGCTTGCAGAAAAAATATTCGTCCCAGCTACGGGTGCGATCCCTTCCTGCACGAGCGTCCAATCCTGGAGTTCAATCGGCGTGGGCAGGAGAATGGCAACACTGGATCGCTTGGAATAGATGCTGCCATTGCCGGCCGCCGAGTAATACCAAGCGACGCAATGCCACGACAAGGTTGAGTCTCGATTCACGGTGCGGGCGACGAGGAATTGGTCGGTACCCGCCGGGGTCGTCAAGAGAAAATCGGTGGAATTGCGCACGTTGGTCTCGATTGAATCCGCCACCACTTGCCCCGATGTGGTCGCAGCCGTCACGGTTTGCACGCGCTCGGTTGCGGTCAGACCGCTGACGAACAGTCCGGCGACGACGGCGACGACGACGATCAGCAGACTGCTGTAGACGATCAGTTCGACGAGCGTGTAGCCCCGCTCCGGATCGTCGTCTTGTTCGAGGAACATGTCATTTCACCGCCACAAAAATCAAGGTCTTGGCCGACGCCAGCACGACACCGGTATCGGTTCGCACGACCGTGACAGCCATGGGAGCCGTTATCGGGTACGAAGACGCCGAGGCAGGACAGGCACCGCCGACCGTCCGAGCTACCTGAAGAGTCACGCCACGCGGATCGACCACGGAGAAGGTGGCTGCGGTCAGGGCGGTGCAGGTGGTTTGGGCCCGCGCGTTCTCCATCTCCTTGTTCAGGAGTTGGGTGGCCGCCGCGAGCGTTCCGTTAGCCGCTGACTGAGTGACGCCCTGCACCAGGAACGGCAACAGGGCCACGGCCAGTAGCCCGAGCAGGAACATGGAGACTGCAATCTCGATGAGGCCGAAACCCGCTTCCGTTGCCCGGGGAGTCTCCCGCTGGCGGTCGTTCATGGCCCCTCCTTTGGAACGACGTTTCAGAGATCGGAGAATGAAACGGTGGGGCGTCGCGTTCGCGATGCCCCACCGTTCTTGGCGCCCCCACCGTACTCAACTTCGGCCGGGGCAACAGCTCGGCGGCACTCCGTTGCACCCTAGGGGGCGCAAGCACCTGCGACGACACCACCGGCATTGGTGATGCTGAAGATCTTGGTTGAGGCGCTCGTAGCCTGGATACAGAAGTTCGTGCCGCCGACCGGGATGGAGACGCTCGCGGGAATTGTCGGGGTAAAGCCATAAGGGGTGAGCGCGCCAATGGTCGTAGTTCCGGCGGGAGTGTCGATCAACAAACTCACGTAGGCAACTTTGGCATTGCCAAGGTCTGATTTGGCGGCGGAATCCTTGGCCTGGTTCTGCTGGCTCAGAAAGATCGGAATGGCGATTGCGGCCAGAATTCCGATGATGATGACTACCACGAGGAGTTCGATGAGGGTGAACCCGTGGTCTTCTTTGTTCAGGGCTGCTCGCTTGCGGGCAAGTGGTCCGGTAAGGCTGTTGATCATGATGGGTCCTTCTCTGAGCACTGGCGAGGAAGGCCTTCGCAAGCTTGATTTGAGCCTACGTGGATTGCGCAAAAAAAAGTAAAAAATCTGAATTATCAATCCCCAGTTCAGGGGCGAAATGTCACTTGATATATTCAAAAATTGAAAACATGGGCATGTACAGCGCCACGATCATGCCGCCGATCACAATTCCGATGAACGCGATCATCAGCGGCTCGATCAGTGCCGTCAACTGTTCGGCCGTGGACTGCACTTCCTGGTCGTAAAAGTCCGCGATCTTTCCGAGCATGGTCTGCAGGGCTCCGGCATCTTCGCCTACCGCGATCATCTGCACGACCATAGGGGGAAAAACCGGTTCCAGCGAGAGCGGCCCCGCGATCGACATGCCCTGCCGCACGGACTCCTGAACCTTACGGAGCGCCGATTCCACCACCCAGTTGCCGGAGGTTTCCCCCACGATATTCAGCGACTGCAGAATGGGCACGCCGGCGCCGATCATGGTCGAGAAGTTGCGACTGAAGCGTGCGATCGCGAGCTTGGTCATGAGCGGCCCGAAAACAGGCACCTTGAGCTTGATCGGGTCAATAATTTTGCGCACGGTCTCGGTGTTTTTGTTCTTGCGCCACCACACCGAAAAGACGATTCCCCCCACGACGAGTAGCGGCAGCAGCCACACCATGACTTGGGAGAGCACGACGAGAATCTGGGTCGGGAGGGGAAGCTGGCCACCGAACCCGGCGAACATCTTCTCGAACACCGGCACGATGAAGGTGAGCATGCCGACAACGGCCACGACCGCCATAACGAGCACGATCGTGGGGTAGGCCATCGCCGACTTAATCGTGTCGCGCAGCTTGCCCTCCGATTCAAAGTTTTCTGCTACCGAGTTGAGGGAATTTTCAAGGAATCCACCGGTCTCTCCCGCCCTGATCAGATTGATCATGATGGGAGGGAACACGTTCGCGTGTTTGATCATGGCTTCCGACAGGGAGACGCCCGTTTCCACATCGTTACGAACGCTCGTGAGGATCTTTGCGAGTTCCTTGTTCTCGGTCTGCATCGACAAGATATTGAGCGTGCGCAACAGGGAAAGCCCGGCGGAGGTCATGGTGGCCATCTGGCGGCTCATCACGGCAAGGTCTTTGAGCCCCGGATGCTTGGCGAACCCGGGAATACTGATCTCTCGACTCAGTCCGGTGCCAACCACGACCTCGGCGACGGAGATCGGGGAGACTCCCATGTTGCGCAAGCGAGTCATGGCGACGCTCTCCGAGGCGGCATCGATTCGCCCCTTCACGACCTTTCCGGCAGCGTTACGCCCCTTGTAGGCATACGCGAGGGTGGTGGGCATGGCGCTACTTCTTTCGGGGTGAGAACGAGTCGCCGAAGTCGATTCCCCCGGCCGACATGGTCGTATCGAGCGAACTGCTGCCGCCACCGGAATGCGCGATGAGCTGAGCCAGGCCCTCGAAGTCCTGGGCTTTTTCTTCCGCGGACTGCCGGGTAATGCTGCCGGCATTGACGAGGGCGGCCAGGTGCTGGTCCATCGTGTGCATACCGAGCGCCCGCCCCGCCTGCATGGCAGAGGAGATCTGGTAGGTCTTGCCCTCTCGAATGAGGTTTGCGATGGCTGAGGTCGCCACGAGCACCTCCGTGGCCACCACGCGACCACCACCGACCTTTTTTACGAGGGTCTGGCAGATGACTCCCTGCAGGGTGGCCGCGAGCTGGGCCCGCACCTGTCCTTGCTGATAGGGCGGGAAGACGTCGATCACCCGGTCGATGGTCTGCGCGGCGTCCTGTGTGTGCAGCGTTGCAAACACCAGGTGTCCCGTCTCGGCCGCCGTCAGGGCGACCGACACGGTTTCCAGGTCACGCAGTTCTCCGATCAGGATCACGTCTGGGTCCTGCCTCAGTACATGCTTGAGCGCGGCGGCGAAGCTGTGCGTGTCGTGACCGACTTCGCGCTGATTCACGAGCGACTTTTGGTGCCGGTGCAGAAACTCGATCGGGTCTTCGACCGTGACGATGTGGTCGGCACGCGTGCGATTGACGAGGTCGATCAGGGCGGCGAGCGTCGTGGATTTGCCGGATCCAGTCGGTCCGGTCACGAGCACGAGTCCGCGCGGCAACTGAGCGAATTTCGCGACGGACTCGGGCACCCCAAGTTCGGACAGCTGCTTGATTTCCCGCGGAATGAGGCGGAAGGCCCCTCCCACCGAATTGCGCTGCTGGTAGTAATTCACCCGAAATCTCGCGCCGCCCGCCGTGAAGGCGAAGTCGAGTTCAAGCTCCCGTTCGAACTCTTCGCGCTGCGTTGGCGTCAGCAGGCTGAAGAGCGCGGACGTCACCTTGTCCCGCAACCACTTTGTAGAGCCTGCGACCGGGCGTAGCCCGCCGTCGACGCGAATGCACGGCTGCGCCCCCACCGTGATGTGAAGGTCGGAGGCATTGAGGTCGAGCACGGTCATGAGCGCGTTCAGGAGATCCGGATCGGGTTCCTGCCCTGCTACCCCGCGCGTGAGCGCGGCGGAATCACCGGCGTCAACAAAGACTCCCTCGGTGGACACGATCGGAGCGGTCAGGTAGTCCGGCTCGGCCAAGCCAGCGGGACCAGGGGTGCCAGCGGACTGATCGGCATCCGCTCGGCTCATTGCCGTTGGACCAAAGCCGGGAGCCGCCACCGGAATCTCATAGATCGGATTATTCATGCTGCCAGTCCTTTACGTTCTAAGCCACCACTCGGAGAATTTCCTCAATCGACGTGAGGCCCAGCAACACCTTGGCCCAACCGTCTTCTCGCAGGGTGATCATGCCCTGCTCTTTCGCCTCTCTTAAGATCTCCGCGCTCGATGCACGGCCCACCGTGAGTCGTTCGATCTCTTCGGACACCGTCATGACCTCGTGAACGGCAATGCGCCCCCGGTACCCCGTCTTGGAACAACTGGCACAGCCGACGGGCCGGAAGATCACCGGTGCCGGCAAATCAGGATCGACGGCGAAGTTCAGCAACACCAGCTCTTCCACCTCGCGGTTGTCGGGCAGCTTGCAGCGGTCACACAGCCTGCGCGCGAGCCGCTGGGCGACGACACAATCCAGTGCGGAACCGACAAGGAACGGCTCAATGCCCATCTCGGTGAGCCGCGTGATCGCACTCGGCGCACTATTGGTATGCAGGGTCGATAACACGAGGTGGCCGGTGAGTGCCGCCTCGATCGCGATAAGCGCGGTCTCGTGGTCCCGGATCTCACCGATCAGAACGACGTCGGGGTCGGAGCGCAGGATGGACCGCAGCGCACTGGCGAAGGTGAGCCCGGCTTTTGGGTTCACCTGCACCTGGTTGATGCCCTCCATCCGGTATTCGACCGGGTCTTCGACGGTGATCACGTTGATCTCGGTGCGGGCGACAGAATTCAGGGTCGTGTACAGCGTGGTGGACTTGCCTGAACCGGTCGGCCCGGTCACGAGGATCATGCCGTAGGGCTTGGAGTATGCCGTCTTATAGGCGTTGAAGTTTCCCTCGAGCAAGTTAAGGTCGCGCAGGCTCAGCTTGGTGCTGGAGTTGTCGAGAATTCGCATGACGATCTTCTCGCCCCAGACCGTGGGGAGCGTGGCAACCCGCAGGTCGATCTTGCGGCCGCCGTGGCTCACGGACATGCGTCCGTCCTGCGGTTTGCGGCGCTCCGAGATATCAATGTCGCTCATGATCTTGAGCCGGGAGATAACACCGTTCTGAATGCTTTTGGGTGCACGCTGCATCGCGTGCAGCACTCCGTCGATGCGGTACCGCACGCCGAGGCTGTGCTCTGCGGGTTCGATGTGGATATCCGATGCCCGGTCCTGGATGGCCTGGCTGACGAGCAGGTTGACGAAACGAACAATTGGGGCGTCATCATCGAGGGAATCCGAGACACCGAACGCGGCGGACTCCGTGGGCGCGTTCTCCTCCTCGAGGGTCGTCGTCAGATTGGTGAGCTCGTCGTCGGCCCGGTGGTAACGGCCAATGGCGGCAAGCAAATCCGCACGTTCCGCGACGACCTGCTTGACCTGCATCCGTGAAGCATCACGCACATCGTCGAGGGCAAAGACGTTACCGGGGTCGACCATCGCGAGTAGGAGACGGCCCTCGATAATCGCGATCGGCAGCACGTCATGGCGTCGGCAGATCGACGGCGTGACGAGCGCAACCGCCAAGCGATCAACGGGGTAATCAAGAAGTTCAACGAACGGCAGGTTGGCCTGCTCGGCCCGCGCCTTGGCGAACTGCAGCTCGGTGATGACGCCGCGCTCGACCAGCGCCCGGACCGCGCTCTCATCTGCCGGGTCCCCGGCCATGAGCGTGTCAAGCACTTCGATAGGGAGCAGCCCGTGGAGAATCAGAATTTCGGTCAAGGTTGCCACACGGACCTCCCCCGAAGTGGTTACTTTTAGTCTAGAACCCGAGTATACGTCCCCGCCCCGGAATCCCGTTACGTTGCAGGTAGCCTCCTTCTTCCTGTTCGGCGCCCGGGCCCGGAGTCACACGGTGGACTTGGTGGCGCTGCGGCCAGCCCACTGCATCCACTTGTCTGGTCTTGCACCTTAACGACGGATGGCCCCTGCCGAAGCAGGGGCCATCCGTTGAGAGCTACCGGATACTAGTTGTACGTACCAGGAGTGAGGTCATCCGACGAGAAGCTGTCGAAGTCGACGAAGCTCAGGTCACCCTCGTTGAACGTGGCATCTTCGGTGAAGATGCGGTTCGGGTAACGCTCAGCCTTGGCTTCTTCCGTTGCCTCGACGGTGACGTCGCGGTAACGAGGAAGGCCGGTGCCGGCGGGGATCAACTTACCGATGATGACGTTCTCCTTGAGACCCATCAGCGGGTCGCTCTTGCCTTCCATGGCCGCCTGGGTCAGAACCCGGGTGGTCTCCTGGAAGGAAGCGGCCGACAGCCAGGACTCCGTCGCGAGGGAAGCCTTGGTGATACCCATGACCTCCTGGCGAGCGGATGCCGTCTTCTTGCCCTCGGTCAGCGCGGTGCGGTTGAGGTCGTTGTACTTCAACCGGTCAACGAGCTCGCCCGGGAGCAGTCCGGTGTCGCCGTGTTCGACGACGGTCACCTTGCGAAGCATCTGACGAACGATGACCTCGATGTGCTTGTCGTGAATCGGTACACCCTGCGAACGGTAGACCTCCTGCACACCGGAGACGAGGTGCTTCTGCACCGCGCGAACACCCTTGACGCGAAGAACTTCCTTCGGGTCGACGGCACCGATGATGATCTGCTGCCCCAGCTCAACGTGCTGGCCATCCTCAACGAGGAGGGTTGAACGCTTGAGCACCGGGTAGGCGATTGCTTCGTCGCCACTGTCGGGGGTCAGGATGACCTTGCGGCCCTTGTCCGAATCCTCGATGGTGATGCGTCCGGCGGAGTCGACGATGGGCGACGCACCCTTGGGGGTACGCGCTTCGAACAGCTCCTGAACACGCGGCAGACCCTGGGTGATGTCGTCAGCGGATGCCGACCCACCCGTGTGGAAGGTACGCATGGTCAGCTGGGTGCCGGGCTCACCGATGGACTGTGCGGCGATGATACCGACGGCCTCACCGATGTCGACGAGCTGGCCCGTGGCGAGCGACCGGCCGTAGCAGACAGCACAGACACCGACGGCAGACTCACAGGTCAGCACGGAACGCACCTTGATGGTTTCGACACCACCGGCGATGAGCTTCGCGATGAGCACGTCTCCGACGTCGTCTCCGGCGTCGGCGATGACCTCACCGGCAGCGTTGACCGCGGCTGCGGCCAGGCTGCGAGCGTAGACCGCGTTCTCGACGTTGAAGTCGACCAGGAGGCCGCCGTCTTCGCCCCGCAGGAGCGCACCGGTCGTTGCATCGGTTCCGGCGATGGGCAGGTCAAGGCCCTTCGTCGTTCCACAGTTGTCTTCACGGATGATGACGTCCTGCGAGACGTCCACCAGACGACGGGTGAGGTACCCCGAGTCGGCGGTACGCAGAGCCGTGTCGGCCAGACCCTTACGAGCACCGTGAGTAGCAATAAAGTACTCGGCGACGGACAGGCCTTCGCGGTAGCTCGAGATGATCGGGCGAGGGATGATCTCACCCTTCGGGTTGTTCACGAGGCCTCGCATGCCGGCGATGTTACGCACCTGCAGCCAGTTACCACGAGCACCAGAGGTCACCATGCGGTTGATGGTGTTGTCGGCCGGGAAGTTCGCCTGCATCGCTGCGGCGACATCTTCCGTGGCACGAGTCCAGATCTGGATGAGCTCCTGGCGACGCTCGAGGTCGGTCGTCAGACCCTTGTCGAACTGGCCCTGAACCTTGGCAGCCTGCTTCTCGTAGCCAGCGACGATCTCCTTCTTGTTCGGAGGCGTCAGAATGTCGCTGAGCGCTACGGTCACACCGCTTCGGGTTGCCCAGTAGAAACCGGCATCCTTGATCCGGTCTAGGGTTGCAGCAACCTCAACCTTGACGTACCGCTCCGCGAGGTCGTTGACAATGGTCGACATGGTGACCTTGTTGGCAACGTCTTCGAAGTACGGGTAGTCGGCCGGAAGCGCCTCGTTGAAGATGGCGCGACCGAGGCTCGTGGTGACGAGAACGGTGCCGACAGCCTGACCGTTGACGAGCTCGACGCCTTCGGGCTGGGTGCCCTCGGTGAAGTACTTGTCGGTCAAGCGGATGCGCACCTTGGCGTTCAGGTCGAGCGTCTTCTGGTCGAACGCGAGAATCGCCTCTGACACGGTGGAGAATGCGCGGCCTTCTCCGACCACACCTTCCTTCATCGTGGTGAGGTGGTGCAGACCGATGATCATGTCCTGGGTGGGCAGGGTCACCGGGCGACCGTCGGACGGCTTGAGGATGTTGTTCGAGGCGAGCATCAGGATGCGAGCCTCGGCCTGGGCCTCAACCGACAGCGGCAGGTGCACGGCCATCTGGTCGCCGTCGAAGTCGGCGTTGAACGCCGCGCAAACGAGCGGGTGCAGCTGGATTGCCTTACCTTCAACGAGCTGAGGCTCGAAGGCCTGGATGCCAAGGCGGTGCAGGGTGGGTGCACGGTTGAGCATGACGGGGCGCTCGCGGATGATCTCCTCGAGCACGTCCCAGACCTGCGGACGCGAACGCTCGACCATGCGCTTGGCAGCCTTGATGTTCTGAGCGTGGCTCAGGTCGATCAGGCGCTTGATCACGAACGGCTTGAACAGCTCGAGTGCCATCTGCTTGGGCAGACCACACTGGTGCAGCTTGAGCTGCGGGCCGACCACGATGACCGAACGGCCGGAGTAGTCCACGCGCTTGCCGAGCAGGTTCTGGCGGAAACGACCCTGCTTTCCCTTGAGCATGTCGCTCAGGGACTTCAGGGCACGGTTACCGGTTCCGGTGACCGGGCGACCACGGCGACCGTTGTCGAACAGTGCGTCGACGGCCTCCTGCAGCATCCGCTTCTCGTTGTTGACAATGATCTCCGGAGCACCGAGGTCAAGCAGACGACGCAGGCGGTTGTTGCGGTTGATCACACGACGGTAGAGGTCGTTGAGGTCGCTGGTCGCGAAGCGGCCACCGTCGAGCTGCACCATCGGGCGGAGTTCCGGCGGGAGCACTGGAACGACGTCGAGCACCATTCCGGCCGGCGAGTTGCCGGTCATGATGAACGCGTTGACCACGCGCAGACGCTTAATGGCGCGGATCTTCTTCTGACCCTTGCCCTCAGCGATCTGCAGGTGCAGGTTTTCGCTCTCGGTGACCAGGTCGAAGGCCTCAAGGCGCTTCTTGATGGCTTCGGCGCCCATGTAGGCCTCGAAGTACATGCCGAAACGGTCCTGGAGCTCGTGGAAGACGGAGTCTTCCGGCTTCAGGTCGCCGACCTTGAGGGTGCGGAAGTCTTCCCACACGCGCTCGAGGTGAGCAACCTGCTCGTCCAGAGACTTGCGAATCTGGCCCATTTCCTTTTCGGCGGCGTCCTTGGTGCGCTTCTTCTGGTCGCTCTTGGCGCCTTCGGCCTCCAGTGCTGCGAGGTCGGTTTCAAGGCGCTGTAGGCGATCGGCGATGCGCGAGTCGCGGCTGGACTCAATGGTCTTCAGTTCGAGACGCAGCTCGTTCTCGAGTCCGGGCATGTCCTGGTGGCGACCGTCTTCGTCCACCGTGATGACCATGTAGGCGGCGAAGTAGATGACCTTTTCGAGGTCCTTCGGAGCCATGTCCAGCAGGTAACCGAGGCGCGAGGGCACACCCTTGAAGTACCAGATGTGCGTGACCGGGGCAGCGAGTTCGATGTGGCCCATGCGCTCACGGCGCACCGACGACTTCGTGACCTCTACACCGCAACGCTCGCAGACGATGCCTTTGAAGCGAACACGCTTGTACTTGCCACATGAGCATTCCCAGTCCCGTGAGGGTCCGAAGATCTGCTCGCCGAACAGGCCGTCTTTTTCCGGCTTGAGCGTGCGGTAGTTGATAGTTTCGGGCTTCTTGACCTCACCGTGCGACCAACGACGGATGTCGTCTGCGGTAGCCAGGCCAATACGAAGCTCGTCAAATGTTGTTACGTCGAGCAATTTCTCTCCTTGGAAAGTTTTCGAAGTTTCTTTGGACCGGGCTTAGATGTCGTCGATGGACGACGACTCAAACCGGGTGGAAATGTTGATGCCGAGTTCTTCCGCAGCACGGAACACCTCGTCATCCGTGTCGCGCAGGCTGACTGCGGTGCCATCGGCCGAAAGTACTTCGACGTTCAAGCAGAGCGACTGCATTTCCTTGATAAGAACCTTGAAGCTCTCGGGAATGCCGGGTTCCTGGATGTTCTCACCCTTGACGATGGCCTCGTACACCTTGACGCGGCCGAGGATATCGTCGCTCTTGATGGTCAGGAGTTCCTGCAGGGCGTAAGCGGCTCCATATGCTTCGAGCGCCCACACCTCCATCTCACCGAAACGCTGTCCACCGAACTGCGCCTTACCACCCAGCGGCTGCTGCGTGATCATGGAGTACGGGCCGGTCGAGCGAGCGTGGATCTTGTCGTCGACGAGGTGGTGGAGCTTCAGGATGTACATGTATCCAACGGACACCGGCATCGGGAACGGTTCGCCGGAGCGGCCGTCGAAGAGCTGGGTCTTGCCCGAGGAACCGATGAGGCGTTCGCCGTCGCGGGTCAGGGTCGTGGAGTCCAGAAGACCCTCGATCTCGATCTCGAGCGCACCGTCGAATACCGGGGTGGCGACCTTCGTGCCGGGTGCGGCGCTGAAGGCGTGCTCCGGAAGACGAGCAGCCCACTTCGGCTTGCCCTCGACGTTCCAGCCCTGCTTCGCAATCCAGCCGAGGTGGGTTTCGAGCACCTGGCCGAAGTTCATGCGACCGGGGATACCGAGCGGGTTGAGGATGATGTCAACCGGGGTTCCGTCGGCGAGGAACGGCATGTCCTCGATCGGCAGAATGCGGGAGATAACACCCTTGTTGCCGTGACGGCCGGCGAGCTTGTCACCCTCGGTGATCTTGCGCTTCTGGGCGATGAACACGACCACGCGCTGGTTGACGCCGCTGCCAAGCTCGTCGTCGCCGTCCTGCGAGTCGAATACCTTGACACCGATGATGGTGCCGCGCTCACCGTGGGGAACCTTCAAGCTCGTGTCGCGAACTTCGCGGCTCTTCTCGTTGAAGATGGCGCGCAGCAGGCGCTCCTCGGCAGACAGCTCAGTCTCGCCCTTGGGCGTGACCTTGCCGACGAGGATATCGCCGGGGCGAACCTCGGCTCCGATGCGAATGATGCCACGCTCGTCGAGGTCGGCGAGGAAGTCCGGCGACACGTTGGGAAGGTCGCGAGTGATCTCTTCCTTACCCAGCTTGGTGTCGCGGGCATCCACTTCGTACTCTTCGATGTGAATCGAGGAGAGGGTGTCGTCCTTGACCAGGTTCTGGCTCAGGATGATCGCGTCCTCGAAGTTGTAGCCTTCCCACGGCATGAATGCCACGAGCAGGTTCTTTCCGAGGGCGAGTTCTCCCTGGTCGGTGGCGGGTCCGTCGGCGATAACCTCGCCGGCTTCGATCCGCTCACCGGCGTTGACGATCACGCGGTGGTTGAAGCTCGTGCCCTGGTTGGAGCGGCTGAACTTGCGCAGGTAGTAGTCCTGCGTGCCGCCCTCATCGAGCTGGATGGTGACGACATCAGCCGACACCTCGGAGACCACACCGGGCTTCAGCGCGGTGAGCACGTCACCGGCGTCGATGGCCGTGTAGACCTCCATGCCGGTTCCGACGAGCGGGCTGTCGCTGAGCAGCAGCGGCACCGCCTGACGCTGCATGTTGGCACCCATGAGTGCGCGGTTTGCATCGTCGTGCTCGAGGAACGGGATGAGGCTGGTCGCGACCGACACCATCTGGCGCGGCGAGACATCCATGTAGCCGATGTCTTCAGCGGGAACGAGGTCGACCTCGCCACCCTTCTTACGGGCGAGCACGCGGGCCTCGGCGAAGTGCGAGTCCTTGGTGAGCGGCGCGTTGGCCTGGGCGACGATGAAGTCGTCCTCTTCGCTCGCGGTGAGGTAGTCGATCGTCTCGGTGACCTTGTTGTTCAGCACCCGACGGTACGGCGTCTCAATGAAACCGAACGCATTGATCTGCGCGAACGAGGCGAGCGAACCGATCAGGCCGATGTTCGGGCCCTCAGGGGTCTCAATGGGGCACATGCGGCCGTAGTGCGAGGGGTGAACGTCTCGCACCTCGACGCCGGCGCGGTCACGGGACAGACCACCCGGGCCCAGCGCGGACAGGCGACGCTTGTGCGTCAGGCCTGCGAGCGGGTTGTTCTGGTCCATGAACTGCGACAACTGCGACGTACCGAAGAACTCCTTGATCGCGGCGACGACAGGGCGCACGTTGATCAGGGTCTGCGGGGTGATCGCTTCGATGTCCTGCGTGGTCATGCGCTCGCGAACAACGCGCTCCATGCGGGACAGGCCGGTGCGCACCTGGTTCTGGATGAGCTCGCCGACCGCACGGATACGACGGTTACCGAAGTGGTCGATGTCGTCGATGTCGATGTTGATGTCGGTCATCTTGCCGTCGCGCAGACCCGGAAGGGTGGTCTGGTTGTCGTGCAGGGCGACGAGGTACTTGATGGTGGCCAGGATGTCCGCCAGCGTCAGTACGGAGTCACTCAGCGGAGCTTCGAGGCCGAGCTTGCGGTTGATCTTGTAACGACCAACCTTGGCCAGGTCGTAGCGCTTGGAGTTGAAGAAGAAGTTGTCGAGGAGCGCACGCGCAGCCTCGGCGGCAACCTGCTCGCCGGGGCGAAGCTTGCGGTAGATGTCCTTGAGGGCTTCTTCCTTGGTGAGGATGTTGTCCTTCTCGAGGGTGAGCTCGATGGACGCGTAGCCCTTGAACTCTTCGAGGATCTGCTCGCTGGTGAGGCCGAGGGCCTTCAGGAACACGGTCACGGACTGCTTGCGCTTGCGGTCGATGCGCACGCCAACCTGGTCGCGCTTGTCGATCTCGAATTCAAGCCATGCACCACGGCTCGGGATGACACGGGCGGAGTAGATGTCCTTGTCAGACGTTTTCTCCTGCTCGCGGTTAAAATACACGCCCGGGGAGCGCACCAGCTGCGACACGACGACACGCTCGGTGCCGTTGATCACGAAGGTGCCCTTGGGGGTCATCAACGGGAAGTCACCCATGAACACGGTCTGAGTCTTGATCTCACCGGTGAGGTGGTTCATGAACTCAGCGTTCACGTAGAGGGGTGCGGAGTAGGTCTTACCCTTTTCCTTGCACTCGTCAATGGTGTACTTCTCCGGCTCGAGCTCCGGGTTGGTGAAGGACAGCTGCATCGTTTCGCCGAGGTCCTCGATGGGAGAGATCTCCTCGAAGATCTCATCGAGCCCGGTGCGATTCGGCAGGTCCTGGCGTCCGGCAGCCTGGGCTTCGGCGACGCGAGCCTTCCAGATGTCGTTGCCGACGAGCCAGTCGAAGCTCTCGGTCTGCAAAGCAAGCAGATCCGGAACGTTCAAGTGGTCGCTGATCTTTGCGAACGACAGACGCTCGTGCGAGCGGCCGTTCTTGGGTGAGTTGGTGGTTGCGTTGCGCGCAGCAGCCAAGGAAATAACCTCCGTGGACCCCGTCAGGTCTAGTTACTGTTATTGGTGATGACTCCGCAGACCCTCATAAGAGGTGTGCCTCAAGGTGGCTTGAACACGCAAAGCCGACCGCAATATGAAGGCATAGTTTGTCTGGGAGCGCAAGGATCAACTATATGCCCCCATTCGCGTCATGTCCACCTTATTGTTGCAAATCTGCAAACTCTCAGGTATAACACCCTCCGTCTTCTCGCGAGAGCGCAAAAAGTGCCCGTTTGACACCCTCAATCGGGCACTTTTTGCGCTCTCGCGAAGCGGATGCTGCGGCGCGGGCACGTGGAGAGGGCGCAGACTAGGGCCATGAGTACTGGGCGTAAGGGTGAGGTGACGGAGGGGCATCCGTCTGTCGTGTTGAAGTTGAGCGGACACACCGCGGTGATCGAACCCGACCGTTTCACCCCCGGCAGCTTTCAGCTCGTGGTCGACGGTACCCCGCAGTCGCACGTGAACATCGATCACCCGGATGAGCTGTTCTTCGAGTACATCCAGCGCATCGGGCACGTCATCGACCTGCTCGGCGACCCGCACGAGCCGATCACCGCCGTGCACCTCGGGGCCGGCGCGCTCACCCTGCCACGCTACGTCGAGGCTACCCGGCCGGGCTCGCGCCAGCAGGTGGTCGAGATCGAGAGCGATTTGATCGACCTGGTGCGGGAGGTGCTGCCGTGGGACAAACGCGCCCAGCTGCGCGTGCGCCATGGCGATGCCCGCGAGGTGCTCGGCAAGCTTCCCGCCGGGCTGCAAGGCGCCGTCGACCTCGTCGTGGTCGACATTTTCTCCGGGGCGCGCACCCCGAAGCACGTCACGAGCCGCGAGTTTTTCGCGCTCGCCGCCCCGCTGCTGTCGTCACGCGGCGTACTCGCCGTCAACGTAGCGGATGGCCCCGGCCTCGCGTTCGCGCGCGGCCAGGCCGCAACCCTCTCGGCGGTGTTTCCGCACGTGATCGGATTCGCCGAGACGCAGGTGCTCAAGGGGCGCCGGTTCGGCAACATCGTGTTCATCGCAGCGCACACGCCGATCGACCTCAACTGGATTCCGCGGCTGCTGGCCAACGGTCCGCACCCGGCAAAAGTGATCGAGGGAACCGAACTCAAGCAGTTCATGGCCGGTTCGCTCGTGGCGACCGACGAGACGTCGACGCAGTCGCCGCTGCCCGGCCGCACGGTCTTCCAGATCGGGCACTAGTCGGCGACCGGATGCCCGCGGGCGGCGGTACTCTGGGGGCACCCGTCATTTCTCCGCGCGGCCGCGTCCGCCTTCGTCATTACAGGAACACACCCTGAGTTTCATCATCGGTTACGACCCCATCACCCTGCGCGAAAAAGTAGACCTTCAGGCCGCCGGTGAGCGGCTTGAAGAACTCGGTACCCTGCGCAGCCTGGCCGCGTTGAACGAAAAGGTCGCTCTGCTGCGCCTCGTCGGCCGGCTCGATGAAGCCTGGGAAGTGGCCAACGAGGCCGTGCGCCAGTCGCGCTTCACCGGCAACCGGGAGCAGGCGGTGGCCAGTCGCATCCGTCGGGCGCAGGTCCTGCAATTTCAGGGCAAGCTCGTCGAGGCCGCGAGCGAGTTGACGCATTGCATACTCGACTCCGAGGTGCACGAGTGGAGCCGCCTCGCCGCCTATGCCCGCCAGCACCGCGGCAAGGTGTACTTCGACCAGGACAACCTCGAAGGCGCCCTCGCCGACTTCACCGCCGCCGTGTTTCTGCGCGAGAAAGACGGCGCCGACGCCGACGAACTCGACAGCTCGTTGCTGGCCGTTGCCGTCGTCGAGCAGCACATTGCTGCTCGCAGCGCCCAGGCCTGACCCCACCTGCAGTCCCGCCGCGAGTGAACGGGCCCGGGGTCAGCTACTGGCCGCCGCACGCGTTAAGCGGCATGCTGTGTTCACGACGAAGGCGAGGTGACCGGTGACCGATCCGACCGAGCGGCGGCTGCGGCGTGCGGTGGGCACGGCCGTGCTCGTGATTCTCACCCTGACCGCGTGCAGCGCTGCGGACCCGCGCGCCACTCCGACGACCACGACACCGGCCCAACCGACGCCGAGCGCAACGGATGCCGGTGCTGACCCGCTCTCACCGGTGCATCCGGTCGGCGAACCGGTCGTGATCGCGTCGGGGCTTCAGGCTCCGTGGTCGATTCTGCGACTGCCCGACGGCGCCACGCTCATCAGCGAACGCGACACCACCCGGCTTCGCGAGCTGCTCGCCGACGGCAGTCTGCGCGACGCCGGCACCGTCGCGGCGGCGCGCCCGAGCGGTGAGGGCGGGCTGCTCGGCCTCGCCTTTCTCGCCGACCGGGCGGCCCCGGGCGGCACTGGCTGGGTGTACGCCTACTACTCAACGGCGGCCGACAACCGCATCGAACGGATGCCATTGGCCGGCTCCCCCGGCAGCCACACCCTCGGGGCACCCACCCTCGTGCTCGACTCCATCCCCCGAGCCGGCAATCACAACGGTGGCCGCCTCGCGTTCGGCCCCGACGGACTGCTCTACGCCACGGTCGGGGACGCCGGAGACACCGTCCATTCCCAGGACCTGGACTCGCTCGGCGGCAAGATTTTGCGAATGACACCGACCGGTGCTGTGCCAGCGGACAACCCGTTCGGCACGCTGGTGTACTCATTCGGGCATCGGAATCCACAGGGCCTGGCCTGGGATTCGCGCGGCCAGCTGTGGGCGAGCGAGTTCGGGCAGAACACCTGGGACGAACTCAACCGCATCGTTCCCGGCGGCAACTACGGCTGGCCGCTGGTCGAGGGCCAGGCCGGCGACCCGGCATATCTCGACCCGGAACGTCAGTGGTCGACGGACGTAGCGAGCCCGAGCGGCATCGCCATCGTGAACGACACCATCTTCATGGCGAGCCTGCGCGGGCAACGGTTGTGGAGCATCCCGATTCTGAGCACATCCTCCACCGACACCCCCACCGAGTGGTTTGTCAACGGATACGGCCGGTTGCGCGACGTGGTGTCAGGGCCAGCTGGCACACTGTGGTTTGTGAGTAATAACACGGATGGCCGGGGTTCCCCGGCGGCTGAAGACGACCGGCTCCTGCAAGTGGCGGTGGCGCCCTGATGTCTTTCCCGACGTCTGATCTCGCTCAGACCCCCGCTTGCCTCGTGGAAACGGCGGCGCCCTGATGGCCGATCTCGCCCAGGTACGACGCTGGGCCGACGCGCTCATCGTGCTGCACCTCGACCCCAGCTGGACCTTCGGCTTCGACAACGCGAAAAAACGTGCCGGCCTGTGCAATTTCAGCGCGAAGCACATCACGGTGTCGCGCTACCTCGCCTCCCGCTATGCCGACGACGACGTGCACCAGATCCTGCTGCACGAATTCGCGCACGCCCTGGCCGGGCCGCGTGCCGGGCATGGTCCGCGCTGGAAGAAGGTGGCCTTCGACCTTGGCTACGACGGCAAGCGCACCCACGACGGCGAGATCGCCGACGAACTCGCCCCCTGGGTGGGCACCTGCCCCGCCGGACACACCCATTTTCGGTATCGGCAGCCCACCCGGCCGCTGGCCTGTGGGCTCTGCGCCCGCCGATTCGATCAGGCCCACGCCATCAGCTGGTTACGCCGCGAAATCACGCTGGCGATCCGGCGTCGGGCCGCGGCCTCGGCCGGCCCTCGGCTCCCGCCGGTCGACTGAGTTCAGCGCCCAGGGTCAGCGCCCAGACGTTCAGGGCGCACCAGGTCGGCGCGCACGCGTTCAGTGCACGTCGTAGCGGGCGAGGGCGTCGGCATCCGTGGCGTGCATCATCGCTCGACGAGCGGTATCCAGCGCGGTCACCGGGTCGGCCTCGGCCACGGCGAGCGCGAGCTGCCGTTCAGCCTCGGCCAAACGGGTGCGCGCGGCGGCCTGCACCCGACCGCGATGGGCGGACACGAAGTCGCGGGTGATCGTAATCTGGCTGCGGGCGGTGAGCAGCGCGCCGGCCAGGGCGGTGCGGGCGTTCTCGAGCCGCAACTGCCGATTGCGTGCCTCCGAACGGATGCTGTCCAACCCGTTCATCGCCGCCTCCAGCTTCACGACATCCGAGGATGGGTCGCTGAGCCTCCCGGGCTCCCGCAATTGCGCCTGCACGGCTGCCGCCGCGGTGATGACGAGGTTCAGGGACGCGCTCGTATCGGATTCTTCGTGACCGTCGCGCAGGGCTCGCGCCTGCGCGAGTTCCGAGCCGGCAGCATCCAGTGCCTGCTGCAAGTTCGCGAAACCGCGGTGCAGCAAGTCCTCGCCGGTTTCAATCGCGTCGAGCAGTTGTGTCGCCTGAAACAGGGAGTGCTCGGCGGACTGCAGCTGCTCCCCCACCGGTTCGGACGACGCGGCCTCGAGGCGCGCAGCGGCAGCATCGGCGGCGGCGGCGGCCAGGTCGAGTGCGGTCTGCGCCCGCAAAACGTTGCCGCTGATCGCAGCGAGCGCCGGCGGCGAATAACTCAAACCGAGCCGGGCGAGCGTGTTCGCTCCGCCGGTGACCCGGTCGGACACGCGATCGAGGCGTCGGCGCAGTTCGTCGAGTTGCTGCGGGGCGTTGCGTTCCACGCCGCGCCTGGCGGTGAAATTACGCGCCTGACCGGTCAGCCGGCCGGTGGCCTCGTCGGCGAGCTGGATGATCTGCTGGTTCCAGCGGGTGCGTTCGGCAGCGGTGTCCGGCACGGCGTCGTCGAGCTTTTGCTGCAGTGCGAAAGCATCACTGAGCTGGCGTTTCGACGTGCTGAGCGCCGTGGCGAATTCCCGCGTCGAAGACTCGCCGAACTGGGCGATGGCAAACCCGAGCTCGTCGGTCGCGTCTTGCACCAGATCGTCGGCGCGAACCAGACTGATCGCCGCGCTGCGGGCGAGAAGAGCCGCCTCAGCGTTCACCTGCCCGATCCGAGCCCGGGTGCGCCGCCGCGAGGCTGCCACCAGCGCCCAGACTCCGGCCAACACGAGGCCAATAACGATGACCGAGGGTACCCACCAGAGATCGCCATTCATAGCCGTGAGTCTAATGAGGGTTACTGGGCGCTACCGGTCGTCGGCAGAGGGCCGCCGCATCTGCTGCCGAATCATCTCGAAGTCGTGCCGCGAAATCTCGAGCACGCCGCGGCGCAGCTGGAAGCCCCAGTCCGGGTTTCCGCGGGTGAGCTGTAGCACGGGCAACAGCGGGCGGATGCTGGTCGGCCAGGCATCCAGATCGTAGTCGGCCCGGCGTCGCCAGGGCCGAAACTCGTTCGCGGGGTCGCCCACCTGGTAGGCATAGGCATCCGCTATTCGGCCGATAGCCGTGAATTCCTTGAGCGGATCGCCCTCGATCGCAGTTTTCGGGGAGTAGTAGACGATGCCGTCGGACTCGCCCATCTGCGCGATCAGATCCCCGGCGCCACGATTGGCGCGGGCGATGCCCAAATCGACACCGCGCAGCACGTGCTCGCGGTGCACAACGCCGAGCCAGAACCGAATTGCCACATTCCTAGTTGTACCGCATGCCACGCACACACCAAACTAGTCAGATGCGAGTACTCCTGAAAGAGATTCTGGACTGCACACCGGATGCTGCCTGGCACGCCATCCACAGCCCCGCCGTTTTTCGCGAGGTGAGCAGCCCGTTCATGGCGGTCGAGTCTCTCGAACCCGACGGGTTTCCCACCCGGTGGGAACCGGGCGAACACCCCGCCGTGTTCTCCATGCTCGGCCTGGTGCCGATGGGAACCCAGATCATTCGCCTTGCCAACTCCACGCACCGGCCCGACGGCGTGCGCATTCTGCGCGATACCGGTCGCGGCGTCTCCGGCGCGCTGAGTGCGGTCACGCTCTGGGATCACCGCATGGCGATCGCGCCCGACCCGGCCGGCACCGGCAAAACCCTCTACCGGGACCAGCTCATTTTTCGCGGCCGCCCGGCCACGATCGCCCTCTGGCCGACGTTTTGGGCGTTCTGGCAGTGGCGGATGCTGCGCCTCAAGGCCCTCGCCCCCACCTGGCAGCACGACGTGGGCATCGACGCCCCCAACTTTGTGCCGCTGTCGCAGCGGGAGTCCGACGACGGCAACTAGCGCTTCCGCAGTTTCCCCGCGCCATCTCCTATGCACCGGGCCGACCGGCGGTAGCGTAGCCATCATGAGTTCTTCCCTGGGGGCCTTGCAGATCGCGGACTGGCGTCGGCGTGTGACCGGTTTGTATGCGGGGGTGCGCCAGCTCAGTGTGAGCAGCCCGAAAAGCGGCCACGAATTGTGGCGGTCGGGGCGGGATGAACTGTTTGCGGGGCATCCGTCGTCGCCGTTATTGCCCGACGACCGTTCGGCCTTCACCGGGCTTCCCATTGCCGCGTACGACCCGGACTGGCGGTTTGAAGTCGAGGTGCACCGCTCCGAGCAGTCCTATCGCATGAACGTGGAAACTGGCACGGACGGCACCGTGCCCTTCGACCTGGTCGGTACCGTGCGCCTGCCCTACCTTGGTTCGCTCGACGTGTGGCGGCTCGCAAGCTACGGCGGCGGCCTGTTCCTGCCGCTGAAAGATGCCCTGGCCGGCAAAAGCGGCGGAACTTACGGCGGCGGACGCTACCTGCTCGACACCATCAAGGGTGCCGACCTCGGCCCCGGTGTCGACGACGACACCCTCATTCTCGATTTCAATTTTGCCTACAATCCTTCCTGCGCGTACGACCCGATGTGGGCCTGCCCGCTGCCGCAGAGCGGCAATATCATCGACGTCGACGTGCCCGTCGGCGAGCTCTACCACGGCGACCACTCGTAGCTACCCGGGTGCCCGTTCACACCTGCGGAGAATTTCGTCGATTCGCCCGCTCCGCGCGTGAGATGCCCCGAATCTCGAAAAATTCGGTACAGCGCCCCGGATCCCAAGATCACTATCGGTGCGGGTGGGCCGATTTGACAGCATCCGCTAGAGTAGGAGAACTTGCGAGTGCGTAGTTGCGCTTGCTGCGTCGTAGAACGCCCTCTTCTCTATCTGGCGGCCCACCAGGGCTGACCTGATTTTTCGAATGAAACATTCTTACGGCGAACGGATGTGCCCTTCGGCACCTTCGCCATGTGAATCCTCCTGGTTTGCTTATCGCTGCGCGATAATTCGAACGGGCGAGGAGACTGATGCCCGAAAGGCACCATTTTGTCTACAGATTTGTCCACAACGTTCAGCACGCTCGGCGTGCCGGCTCCCCTGGTAAAGGTTCTCTCTTCCCAGGGAATCGACACCGCCTTCCCGATTCAGGTCGACACCCTTCCGGACACCCTGAATGGCCGCGACGTGCTCGGCCGCGGCAAGACCGGCTCGGGCAAGACCCTGGCCTTCTCCATTCCGATGGTCTCGCGCCTCGGCGGCACCCTGGCCGGCGGCAAGCGTCGCCCGGGTCGCCCGCTCGGCCTCATCCTCGCGCCGACCCGCGAGCTCGCCACGCAGATCACCAACGCCATCACCCCGCTCGCCGAGGCCTACGGCCTCAACACCACCACGATCTTCGGTGGCGTCTCGCAGGGCCGCCAGGTCACCGCGCTCAAGGCCGGCGTCGACATCGTCGTGGCCTGCCCCGGTCGCCTCGAAGACCTCATGAAGCAGGGCTTCGTGAACCTCGACTCGGTTGAGATCACCGTGCTCGACGAGGCCGACCACATGGCCGACCTCGGCTTTCTGCCGGTCGTCACCCGCATCCTCGACAAGACTCCCGGCAACGGCCAGCGCATGCTGTTCTCCGCCACCCTCGATAACGGCGTGGACAAGATCGTCAAGCGCTTCCTGCACGACCCGGTGATGCACTCCGTCGACGAGGCCAACAGCCACGTCTCGGCCATGACCCACCACGTGTTCGAGGTCGCCGGCGTCGATGCCAAGAAGGACCTCGTGCAGAAGCTGGCGAGCGGCTCTGGCCGTCGCATCCTCTTCATGCGCACCAAGCACCAGGCCAAGAAGCTCGCCAAGAGCCTCACCGACGCTGGCATCCCGTCCGTCGACCTGCACGGAAACCTCTCGCAGGTGGCCCGTGACCGCAACCTCGCCGCGTTCAGCGCCGGCACGGTCAAGGTTCTCGTCGCAACGGACGTCGCCGCTCGCGGCGTGCACGTCGACGACATCGAACTCGTCATCCACGTCGACCCGCCGGCCGAGCACAAGGCGTACCTGCACCGTTCGGGCCGTACCGCCCGCGCCGGCAGCGCCGGTGACGTCGTCACCGTCGTGCTGCCCGAGCAGAAGCGCGACACCGACGCTCTGCTGCGCAAGGCCGCCATCAAGGTGACCCCGCAGCGCGTGGATGCTTCCTCCCCCGCCGTCGACGCCCTCGTCGGCGATGTTGCTGCTTATGTCAAGCCGGCTCCCCGCGTCGAAGCGCCGCAGCAGCAGCGCCAGTCGCAGGGCGGACGTTCACAGGGCGGTCGTTCACAGGGTGGTCGTTCACAGGGTGGCCGTTCCGAAGGCGGTCGCTCACAGGGTGGCCGTTCAGAGGGCGGCCGTTCAGAGGGCGGCCGCGATGCCGGCGCCGGCCGCTCCGGCGCAAGCCAGGGCGGTGCCCGCACCGACCGTAACGACGGCGGCCGCAGCCGCGACTCGGCTCCCGCCGGTGGCGCTCGTCGCGAGCGCACCGGCCGTCCGGCCGGCGCTGCCTCCAGCGCTCCCCGCTCGGGTTCGGCCGCTGGCCGCTCGGGCGGCGCTCGCGTCGGCAGCCTCCAGGTCGGCGGACTCGTTCGCGGACCCGGCTCGGGTGGAGCAGGCCGCTCGGCTCCCCGCCGCTCGCAGGGCTAAACGGCCAGCAGTATCCGCTTGAAACAATTGGGCCGGTCTCTTCGGAGGCCGGCCCATTCGTGTGTCCGGGACCGCCCGCAAAGACGGATAGTGTCGAATCATGAACACCACAGTTGTCGTTCGACCCGTAGAAGAAGCGGATGCCGAAAGCCTGGGCCGCGTACACGCCGCCTGCTGGCATGAAACCTATGATCACCTACTCAGCCAGGCCGCGTTGTCCCACCTGCGACCGGAGCGTCTCGCCACGATGTGGCACGGCATCACCAAGCTTGGTCACGAGT
The DNA here is from genome assembly GCF_004403155.1 of Cryobacterium sp. Hh7. Classification (NCBI taxonomy): domain Bacteria; kingdom Bacillati; phylum Actinomycetota; class Actinomycetes; order Micrococcales; family Microbacteriaceae; genus Cryobacterium; species Cryobacterium sp. Hh7. Next base: position 164,370 of record NZ_SOHG01000061.1, read on the forward strand.
ACCAACAGGTCGTCGCCGTCGACGGCAGCGGCGAGATCATCGGTTTCGCTGCGAGCGCCCCGGGTCAGGAAGACGACCTGCCGGCATCCACTCGCGAATTGAAGGTCATGTACCTGCTCAATGCGCACCACGGCGTCGGCGTCGGCCGACTGCTGTTCGACGCCGTCGTCGATGCCGGCCCGTCGGTGCTTTGGGTGGCCGCCGATAACCCGCGCGCCCACGCCTTCTACGCGCGCAACGGCTACACGGCTGACGGTCGGGAGAAGACCGAAGAGGTTCTCGGCGAAATGCTGCACGAGGTGCGTCTGGTTCGCTGAGGGTCTGCGCAGAAGTGCAGAATGAGCCGATAAGGGGCGCAAACCCACCTGCGGGGATCTGGGGCACACCAGACCCAATAGGGTGATCTGATGACTAATTCCACGGCGGCAATCCCCGTCATCCTCGACGTTGATACCGGCGTTGACGACGCCCTGGCCATCCTGTTCGCGGTCAAGCACCCCGGCATCAACGTGCTCGGCATCAGTTGCGTGGCCGGAAACGCCTCACTCGACCGCGTCGTCGAGAACACCCTGCGCGTGCTCGACGTCGCCGACGCGCCGTCCATTCCGGTCGCGGCCGGCGCCCGCCGCCCCCTACTGGAACCGGCCAGATCGGCCGCGCACGTGCACGGCGAGAGCGGCCTCGGCACACTGCAGTTGCCGCCGACCGACCGCACGGCCGAGTCCATCAGCTCGATCGAGCTCATGCGCCGGCTCATTCTGGCCAGCCCGCGCCCGGTCACCCTGGTCGGGCTCGCCCCGCAAACCAACCTCGCCCTGCTGCTGCGCCAGTATCCCGAGTGTGCCGACAACATTGAGCGCATCGTCTTCATGGGCGGTTCAGCCACGGTCGGCAACGCGACAGCGGTCGCCGAATTCAACGTCTGGCACGACCCGGAAGCCGCAGCGATCGTGCTCGATTCCGGCGTGCCCAACTTCATGTACGGACTCGACGTGTTCAACCAGGTCGTGATCGGCGAGCAGATCGCTCTCGAGCTCCTGCACAGCGAGTCGAATCTGGCCCAGGTCGTCGGCCGACTGCTGAGCAACCGGATCGCTCTCGGCGCGAGCCGCAACTCCGAATACACCGGACTCATCGGCGACGCTGGGGCGCTGTGTGCCCTCGTCGACCCGGACGGCGTGTCCACCGAGATGCTGCCCCTGCGCGTGCAGCTGTCCGGCTACGGTCGCGGCCAGACCCTGGTCGACCGGCGCACGCATCCCGGTGAGGACATCGTGCACGGTCTGGCCAGCGAGTGGGAGGTCGCCGAGGTCGCGCTCGACGTCGACGTCGACCGCTACGCGCGCCTGTTCCTCACCACGCTCGGGCTTGGTTCGGCGTTGCCGCAGCCCGCCTAGCGGTGAGCGGATGCTGCCGCCCGGCTCAGTAGAGCAGGCCGACCGACGCCATCGCGGCGCGCAGCAGGGCGCCGCGGCCGCCTTCCATCTCGGCGGACACTCCCGGTGACACGGCCTCGGTCGGCGTCATCCAGGTGAGTTCGAGGGCATCCTGTCGCGGGTCGCAGGTACCTGTGACGGGAACGACGTAGGCCAGCGAGACGGCGTGCTGGCGGTCATCCGTGTAGGCGGTAATGCCCGGCAGCGGAAAGTACTCGGCGACGGTGAACGGCACCGGGCTGACCGGAAGCTGCGGGAAGGCCATCGGGCCGAGGTCCTTCTCGAGGTGACGAAAAAGCGCATCGCGCAAGGTCTCGCCATAGAGCACCCGGCCGGAGACGAGGGTGCGGGTCATCTCGCCGGTTGAACGGGCACGGAGCAGCACACCGACCTCGACGACCTGGCCGAGACCGTCAACCCGCACGGGCACGGCCTCAATGTAGAGAATCGGCAGGCGACGACGAATCTCCGCCAGTTCAACGTCCTTCAGCCAGCCCGGATTCGTGTTCGGGGCTCCCGCGGGGGGCTTCGGCGTCCAGTCCGGGTCTGGGTCAGGGGTTCGCACGCTCATGATGCCATTCTCTCCTACGTGGGCTCCGCGCGCGCACTCGCGTGCCGCTCCGCCCGGACTGCCGTCGGCCGGTCCCCTCCCTCACCACGCGCATAACTCCTGCAATTCGCGCGGTGCTCGGCCGCCTCTCCAATGATTTGCTGTCATCTGGTCGCGCACGTCAATTTTCTGCAGGAGTTATGCCGAGCAACCGGCTGACATAGTTCGAGATGATCATCGACGCGGCACGTCTGGACCGCACGGCAATGGAAGTATGGGAGTGCGCGGCGTCCACGAGTCGCGAGCTATTTGGAGGAAGCTATGACCACCATCGATAACGCCGCCGTTCTCTGGTCGGCCACCGGCGCCGACCAGGCTGACCGCCCCTTGTTGCTGATCCTGCACGGCTACGGCTCGCACGAGGGCGACCTGTTCTCCCTCGCACCGCACCTGCCGCTTGAGCCGGTGATCGCGGCCCTGCGCGCGCCCCTGCAGGCACCGGCCCCGGTCACCGACGGCTGGGCCTGGTTTCCGATCGCGGAGCCGGGCAGCCCCGACCCGGCCCCCGTCGCGGCGGCCGTAACCGCGGTGCTCGACTGGCTCGACGCCCTGCCGCAGCAGCCGCCGTCGATCGGTCTGCTCGGGTTCTCGCAGGGGGGAGCAATGGCGCTCGAGCTGCTGCGCGCCGCGCCCGACCGCTTCAGCTTCGCGGTGAACCTCTCCGGATTCGTCGCCAGCGGACCGCAGCACAGCGACGCCGAGCTGGCCGAGCGGCCGGTTCCCGTGTTCTGGGGTCGCGGAACCGCCGACACCGTGATTCCGACCAGCGCGATCGAACGCACCCAGGCCTGGCTGCCCGGGCACAGCACGCTGACCGAGCGCATCTACGAGGGTCTGCCGCACTCGATCTCGCAGGTCGAGCTCGGCGACGTCGTCAACTTTCTGCGCACACAGTACTCCGACGCCGCGTCCAGGCCGGCCGCCTAGAAACGCTCAGCCGAGTGGATGCCGCAGCGCGGCATCCACTCTCAGTCACGACAGCAGGCGGTCACCGCCGCGCCGCACCTGGGCTGGGCACACGCAGCCGAACGGGACGACCAGCATGGCTAGCCAGCCTCTGACCGTCGAGCTACTTTTTACGCCAGAGCGCTGGACTCACGCCAGTGCGCGGGATTTGCGCCTCCCGCGCAGCGTAAAACGGATGAGAACTATGAGCGGTCGCGCTTGGCCTGCTCCTGCGAAGCCTGGCGCTCGACGTGCGCCTTCTTAGCCGCGCGGTGGGCGTCGCGGTCTTTCACCGCGATCTGGTCGGCGCGCACGCCGGCCTGGGTGGAACGCTCCAGCACGAGCCAGGCCGGCGGCTGCTGAAGCAGGGCGGAAATCTCGGCGGTGGTCAGCGGGTCGGTGATCTCGCTGCGGGCCAGGCCGGAAATCGAGACGCCGAGCTTGGCGGCGACGACCTGGCGCGGGTGCGGGCCGTTGGTGCGCAGCAGCGCCAGCCACTCCGGCGGGTTCGCCATGAGCTCGGCGAGCTCGGTGCGGCTGACAAATTCGGTCTGGAACTCGGCCGGTGCCGCGTCGAGCAGAATCCCGAGTTTCTGGGCCGCCGTGGCGGGCTTCATGGTCTGGGGCTTCTTCTCGGAACTCATTGTTCAAGCGTATAGCCTGAGAGGGCCCTCATTTGGGCAAATAGCCCCTCAACTACTGCGAGAAAGGATGCCGGTGAGCTTTTCCATCGCCTTCGTCGCCGGTGTCACCCCCACCAAATGGACCCGGATCTGGGGCGACCGCCGCCCCGACGTGCCCCTCACCGTGTTTCGCACCGAAACTGACGAGCAAATTTCGGTGCTGCACGACGGTCGGGCCGAGGTCAGCCTGGTGCGCCTGCCCATCGATGAAACCAATCTGAGCGTCATCAACCTGTACAACGAGATCCCGGTCGTAGTCGCGTCGAAGGATCACGCACTCGAGCAGGCCGAGACCGTGCTGCTGGCCGATCTGGCCGGGGAGCATCTGCTGCAGAACCCCGACGACGTGCCCGAGTGGCGCGACCTCGCCGACGAGGTGCGCGACGGCACCCGCCGGCCCCTGCCGCCGATGCGCGACCTCGACGAAACCATGGAGCAGGTTGCCGCCGGCGTCGGCATCATCATTGTGCCGCACTCGATCGCCCGGCTGTACGGCCGCAAGGACGTCGTGTCCCGCCCGGTTACCGGGGTCGCCGACACGCAGATCGCCCTCGCCTGGATCACCCGCGAAACCACCGAGGACATCGAGGAATTCATCGGCATCGTGCGCGGCCGCTCAAAGGCGAGTTCACGAACGGATGCCGGTGCCGCCGACGCAGCCGCTCTCGCAGACGAAGCGCAGCCCGAGCTTCGCAGCGACGGGCGCCCGGCCAAGCCGCCACGCAAACCCAAGAAGACCGACAAAGCCAAGGCCGCCGCCAAAGCCATCCGGGTCGCCGCAGCGAAAGCCAAACCGGCCGTGCGCAAGAGAACCGAGAGCGCCCCCGGCCGCACCCGTCCGACCAAGAACCCCAACAAGGGCAAAGGTCGCGGGCACTAGAACGGATGCCCAGACCGGTTGCGTTGGGCGCGACCTCGTTGCTACGGGTTCTTCAACACCGACAAAATATTGCCGGACGGGTCGGTGAACCAGGCGATATCCGGCCCCTGCCCGCCGCCAGCGGCAATCCCCTTGTCGTTCTGCTCGAAGCCGTCGTAGCGGAGAAACTCCACGCCGCGCTCGGTGAGCTCATCGACGGTGGCATCGAGGTCGGTCACCGCGAAGTTCAGAATCGTGTACGTGGCCGGCACGAAATCGGGCTTGGGGTACACGATCACGGTGGCGCCATCGGGCAGTGAAATGCGCAGCATCCCCATCTCGCCCACCGTGACCTCGAGGCCCAGCGTCTCGGCGTAGAAGGTTCGCGCGGCGTCGAGATCTTCGACCGCGAATCCGCTGAAGCCGGCGACAATACCTACGGCATGTTCGGTCATGGGTAACTCCCTCTCGAGTGGTGCGGGTTTGGCCGGGTCAGCGGGAGCTGATCGACGCGAACTTACGGATGCACAGGGGCACGAACACGAGCAGCATCACGGTAATGCCGATCAACACGGTCAGGACCGGGTTTTGCATGGTCCAGATATCGGGAACCGGCGCCGTGCCGAGGTTGCCGAACAGCTGCCGCACGGCCTGCACGAGCGAGGACACCGGGTTCCACTCGGCGAAGACGCGCAGCGCGGTCGGCAGAGTTTCACTCGGCACGAACGCGTTCGAGACGAAGGTCAGCGGGAACAGAATCAGAAACGACGCATTGTTGATGACCTCAGGGCTCTTCACGCTCATGCCGAGCAGCGCCATCACCCAGCTGAACGCGTAGCCGAACAGCAGCAGCAGCCCGACTCCCGCCAGAAATTCGGGCGGGGAGGTGTTGACCCGCCAGCCGACCGCGAGCCCGGTGGCCATCATGATCACCATGGAGATGGTATTCAGCACCAGGTCGCCGTTGGTGCGTCCAATCAGCACAGCGGATGCGTTCATCGGCAAGCTCCGAAAGCGGTCGATAATGCCCTCTTTCAGGTCGAGCGCCATGGCAGCGCCCGAGAACGTCGCGCCGAACACGACCGTCTGCGCAAAAATACCGGCCATCAGGAACTGGGTATAGTCGCTGCCCGCAACCGCAATGGCCCCGCCATAAACCTGACTGAACAGCAACACGAACATGATCGGCTGGATCACGGCGAACACGAGCATGTCCGGCGAGCGCTTGATCTTGATCATGTTGCGCTTGGTGACGGTCCAGCCGTCGGAGTACCACAGGGAAAAGGGGTTCCAGGTGGGGAGCGGGGGCAGGGTGGCCACCCGAGCGCTGGCCCGCTCACCGTTTGCGTCGGCCACGGCCGGTGCGACTTCTCTCGTGGCAGAGTCCGCGATCGCAAACGCGGTGGGAGGGGACGCAGACGGGGCGGGCTGAGCCGGAACGGACTCAGCCGGGGTATCGGCGTGGCGCGCATTCATTTGACGCTCTCCAAATCTGCAGCTGAGGCATCCGCTGCCCGCGCCTGGTCGCGTTTGGCCTGCGCCCGTTTGGAGAGCTTGGGCCCGCTGGAATCGTCATCGTCGGCCGTGCTGAGGTCGGCCTTGTGACCGGTGAGCTTGAGGAAAACGTCGTCCAGGGTGGGGCGGCGCATGCCGGCATCGTGCAGAGTGACCTCTGCGGCGCGCAGGTCGGCGAGCATGTTCTGCAGGGCGGTGGGGCCGTCGGTGACGGCGACTTCGACTCCCCGACCATCGGTGGAGATCGAGGGGACACCCGATCCGTGCCGGGCGAGAATGTCACGGGCGGCCGCGCCGTCGGCGGCATCGACGAGGGCGACCACCACGCGGTGCCCGCCGATCTGAGCCTTGAGTTGATCGGAGGTGCCCTCGGCGATGACCCGGCCGTCGTCGATCACGACGATGTCATCGGCGAGTTGGTCGGCCTCTTCGAGATACTGCGTGGTCAGCAGCACTGTTGTGCCGTCGGCGACGAGGCGTTTGATCACGTCCCACAGGGCGATGCGGCTGCGCGGGTCGAGCCCGGTCGTCGGTTCGTCGAGAAAGAGCACCTTGGGGTTGATCACGAGTGCCCCCGCGAGGTCGATGCGGCGCCGCATGCCGCCGGAAAACCCCTTGACCGGCCTATTGCCGGCGGCGGTGAGCTCGAACAGGTCGATCAGCTCCTGCGCCCGTTTGCGGGCCGCCGGGCCGCCCAAGTGATACAGCCGGCCGACCATTTCCAGGTTTTCGAACCCGGTGAGGTTCTCGTCGACGGCGGCGTACTGGCCGGACACCCCGATGATGCGCCGCACCGATTTGGGGTGGCGAACGACGTCGATTCCGTCGATAACGGCGGTGCCGGCATCCGGTCGAATCAATGTTGTCAGCATTTTGACGACGGTGGTCTTTCCGGCGCCGTTCGGGCCGAGGAGCGCCTTGACCGTACCGCGCGGAACCTGCAGGTCGAGCCCGGCGAGCGCGTGCACCGGACCGCTCTTGGACTGGTAGGTCTTGGTCAGGCCCTGGGCCTCAATGATCACGGGAATTCCTTGCCGATCGGGTGGTGCAATCAGGTTCGATGCCATGCTAGTAACCCCCTCCGACATCGACAACCGCTCGCCCAATCTTGGGCAGGGCCCGGCCCGGAACGCGGGCCCGGCTTATAAACACGGCTCAGGTTCCCAGGTCGGTCTCACCCACATCGCTGCCATCGGTAACCGCCACCGACAGTACGCACCGGGCGGGGTCGAGAGCTTCGGGCTGCAAATTCACTGATGCGGTTCGCTTCATGCCCCGACAGGGCTATACCCGCGGTGTCTCCCGGCATTGGAAGACCCGATCGGCTCCCTGCTCTGAAGATCTCAGGAACGTGGCTGGCAGCGAACACGGAGTGTGCTGTGCACTGCCGATGAATCGCCCGTGCGCGTCACCTGCCTGTCACTATTCATGCGGGGAAACACCCCATGGAGAGGTATATATGACTACGACCGCCACGCGATCGCCTGACGAACCGATGCAGCCCCCTGCTGCACATCCGGGCAGCACGGCCGCGCGCCTCATCGACCAGCACCTGCTCACACGCCGCATCACCGTTGCATTGTCGCTCGCCGTCATCGGGGCGATTCACATCCTCGACCTCCCCAGCAAATTCGCCGAGACTCCCTATCTGGCCTTCGCGTACATCGGCATCATCATCGCTGTGGCCGTATTGATCGAACGCGTTCTCGTCGTCGGATCGAGAATCGACTTCCTCGGCGCTGCTGCGCTGTCTGCGGCCGTCATCGTCGGCTTCGTCATCAATCGCACCGTCGGCATGCCGATGGCCATGGGCGACATCGGAAACTGGCTGGAACCGCTCGGTCTGCTGTCACTCGTCGTCGAGTTTTTCGCCATCTGGCAAGCGCTCGTCGCCGCTCTGGTTTACCACCGCCGGGCACGCTGAACGCCTCGTTTCGCAGCCGTCCAGGGCTCGGACTCCGCCCCCGGCCCATCCCCGAACACGGGCCCAGTCTAAAAACCGGGCCCGCGTTCAATGGTTCCGGGTGTCCGCTCGGCTAGAGCCGGGCAAGACGCTCGATGTCTTCGAGGAACTCGGCGGCGACCTCGGCGGAGACGGTCATGCGAGTTTCCGAGATGGCCCTGACGTAGTCCGCGGTGCTCGGACCATTGATGACCGGACCATCGTCGGCCGAGTACAACGCCTTTTCCAGGGCATGCTGGGACGCCCGATGCGCGGCATACTCAACGTCAGCGGGCGAGAATCCCTCGCTCTTTTCGACCAGCACCGCGAGGTCGACCTCGTCCGTCACGCCTTGCGGAATGTACCGCTCCCAGATGGCCTGGCGAGCGGCAACATCCGGCAGCCCGATCGGCACGACGTAGTCGAAGCGGCCGTGGCGGAGAAAGGCGGAGTCGAGCGCGCGAATGAAGTTGGTCGCACAGACCAGCAGGCGCCCGGGCTGGTCACGGAACGCCGGGATGATCTTGAGCAGTTCGTTGGTCACGCCCTGCATCGCCGACGGCGGTTCGCCCGATCGCTGGGACGCGATCTCCTCGACCTCGTCAATGAACACCACCGCGTGTTCCAATTCGGAAATCTTGAGGAAGGTTTCGCGCAGCGCCCCGGCCAGACCTTGCGGGTCGGCAGCCAGGCGCGACGGGAATACCTCGATGAATGACCATTCCAGGCGAGAAGCGATCGCCTTGGCGAAGGTGGTCTTTCCCGTGCCGGGAGGGCCGAACAGAACGACCGCCTTGGGCGGAGAAACACCGTACTGCTCGGCCAGTTCCGGCTTGGCCAGGGGCATAACCAGGCGGCGTTCGAGCAATTCCTTCTCGCGCGCCATGCCGCCGACCTTCTGCCAGAGGTCGCGCGGCAGCACCCGGCCGCCGAGTTCGCCGAGCAGCTTGAGTTCCTCGCGCTGCACGGGAATGTGCCGTTCGAAGTAGCGCAGGTTCTTCTTGACCTCGAAGCCGCGGTTGATAAAAGCGTCGACCTTGGTCTCGGATTCGGGCATGAGCGCCGACAGCTTGGTCATGCCGTGCGGGGCCATGCGGGCCTCGAGCGCGGCGAGCATTGCCGTACCGATGCCCTGACTCTGCCACTTTTCCGCGGTCGCCAGAAAGACGATCCAGCCCTGAGCGTGCGCGGCGCGGCCGACGGCGGCACCGATCACCTCATCTCCGTGCAGGGCCACGATGGCATGGTCCTTCTGGCAGGAGGTGAGCACCTCCGACAGGCCGTAAACCGGCTCGGTGTCGGCGGCCTTGATCTCGTCCCACAGGCGCAGAATGCCGTCCAGATCGTCGGAGTGAAAATCGCGCAGTCGCCAGCCAGTCATCGTGAACCTCGCATTGTTGGGTGTGCTGCCACACTATTGCACCCGCTCTCCTGACCCGTCCCGGCGAGGTGCCCGGCATCTCTCCGGAACCGTCCGCGCGTAACCCCTGCAATCTGTGTCAGCAATTCCTCCAAAGCCCGAAAATACGCCCAACTTTTATTCACCGATTCCAAATTGCGGGAGTTATGCGCGCCAAGCACCCGGGCTGCAGTCACGAAGTGGCCGAAGGAGTCGGGTCAGGCGCGAAAGGCGGCGGCAAGGATGCCCGGCAGCCTGCGCACTGAGGGACGCGCGGCGAATTCGGTCAGCAGGCGAGCGGTCAGGGCGCCACTTCGGGCCGAGACGAACCACGGAGGCTTCGGCAGCAGCGCCCACTCCCCATGCACGATCGAGCGTGGAAACGGCCGAAAGGGCCCCCGCACGACGGTGCGCTCGACGTCGTCGAGCAGCAGGGCGTTGTGCACCACGCCGATGCCGCTCTGCACGTCGCTGAGGGTGTGCCCCGGGAACGCGCCCCACGGCGCCGCCGCTGAGAGAAACCCGACGCCGGTCCAGGCGTTGATCGCGATGGTTCCATAGCGCAGGCGCGCCACTGCCTGCTCGAACCCGGCACCGAGCCGGCGGATCGTGCTCGGCACTCCGAGAATATTCGCGCCGAGCGTGCCGAGAAAGTCGCGGTTTACCGTCTCGACGGCTGCGTCGAGAAACGCCAGGCCGGTGCCGGGAAGTTCGATGACGCCGAGCACCGGCGCGAAGTATTCCGTTCTGAGCATATCTTCCGGCACAGCGGATGCCCCCGCCTCGGGCGAGTCCACACCGCCCGTTTGCGGCGCTTCACGACTCGCCCCGGCTGCCACGAGCAGGCGCCCGCCGGGAATCGAACGCGCGGCCGGGTAGGCGGCGCGGGCCGCGCGCATCCGCTCATCACTGCCGGGGTACCAGGCTGGCCGAGCCGGTGCGGACGCGAGGGCCGCCGCGACCGCGTCCAGAAACGCGCGCTTCTGCGGCCAGGTGGCGCTGAGTACGAGTACCTGTCCGGCTATGCAGTTGTAGCCGCCGTTGTGCAGCCGCATGGTGGCGACGTGTTCGGCCTGATAGCGCAGGTCGCGGGTGCTCCACCGGCCCGGCAGCACGATGATCGGTGAGACACCGCCGAGTTCGCTGGTGATCGGTTTGGTGAGGCGCGGGGCATCCGTTTTCGAGCCGGCGAACACGATGGCGTCGTGGGTGGCCGCGCTGCCGGTAATGTGTACGTGGCCGATGCCGGCGTGGTGCGCGAGATAGTCGCCCACATCGGCGCCGCCGGTGACGATGCAAAGCAGGCCGGCCTCGATGAGTGGGGCGAGCGCCGCGCGATAGACCGGCAGCAAGCCGTCGAAGGTGGGGTTGAGCTTGAGGATGGAGACCCGATTATGTGCCACGAGTTCGTAGAGCACGTCGAGCGGCGCGATCGAACTGATGTTTCCGGCGCCGAGCACGAGGCCTATTCCACGGTCGGGCCCGGGCCCAGAGCCCTCACTGGGTGCCCTGCCGGAAACGTGCTGCCCCAGTCCGGCCCGGGATCGGGCCTGCGCCGCTGTGACGCCCGGTCGCAGCCAGGCTTGGGCGGTGAATCCGTGCAGCAGGAGCCCGTCCCAGGCGTTGTGTGGAAGCACGGAAACCGTGACCCGACCGCCCGGCGCCCGCCCCCGCCGCCGGCCGGCGAGCGGGCTGTGTCCCGCGTCGAGGACCCGAAGTGTGTGCTGCAGCGCGGTCAGTGACGTAAGCACGCCGTACGGCCCGGTCAGCCATTCCTCCCCGATCAGCGGCGACGCCTGGTCGAGCCCCTTGGCGTGCGCGGCAGCGAGCACCCAGCGCTCGGCTTCGGCGCCGACGGATGCTGCGACACTCGCCAGCAGATCGGCTCGCGCCGCTAAGGTGGTCGCCGCCCACCCCGCGCTCCCCCGTGCCAGCGCTGCGATGGAGAGGTCGAGCCCAGCCTGATCCACCGTCATTGATCTCCCCTGATTGCCGACCAGCCTAGTGCTGCAGTTCAGGGTACGACGACGGGGCAGTGCAGCTGGGTACGCTCGCCGGTTCGATCGATCTCGTGCTGATCCATCGGCTGGGCGCAGACCGGGCAGCCCCGAACCGGCGCGGGAGCGGCAGGCAACAGATCCGACCCGTTCAATCCGACCGGCGGCGGTCCCAGAATGGGAAACAGACGACCGTTGAGCCAGGCCGTCATTCCGCCAGGTCCCTTGATTCGCGGTTGGGAGTCCTTACCGTGTGTCACACCTCTTAGTGTACTGACCAGCCCGCGACCGCTCAGGCGATCGCGTCGGCGACGCTCAGCAGCTCGGCCTGAAACGCCGCAGCGACGTGCGCGTTGGTGATGCGCCCGTTGTGCACATTGAGGCCCTGGGCGAGGGCGGCGTCTTCGGCAATGGCCTTCTTCCAGCCCTTCTGGGCCAGCGCGATCACGTAGGGCAGGGTCGCGTTGGTCAGCGCACGGGTCGAGGTGGCCGGAACGGCGCCGGGCATGTTGGCGACGCAGTAGTAGACGCTGTCGTGCACGGCGAAGGTGGGGTTGTCGTGCGTCGTGGCGTGCGAGCCCTCGAAGCAGCCGCCCTGATCGATCGCGATATCCACCAATACGGAACCCGGCTTCATCGACGCGACCATGGCGTCGGTGACGAGTTTGGGTGCCTGCGCTCCCGGAATCAGCACGGAGCCGATCACGAGGTCGGCTTCCCGAACCTGCTCGGCGATCTCGTACTGGGTCGACGCACGCGTCTGAATTTCGCCGTTGAACCGCGCCTCGAGCTGGCGCAGGCGGGCCAGAGACAGGTCGATGATGGTCACGTCGGCGCCCATACCGAGGGCGTTGGCCGCGGCATGCTCGCCGGCAACGCCGCCGCCGATCACGACGACCTTGGCCTTGGGGGTTCCAGGAACGCCGCCGAGCAGAATCCCGCTGCCGCCGTTGGCGCTCAGCAGGTGGTACGCGCCAACCTGCACCGAGAGCCGGCCGGCCACCTCGCTCATCGGCGAGAGCAGCGGCAGCGTGCGGTCGCTCAGCTGCACGGTCTCGTAGGCGATCGCGGTGGTGCCCGACTCGATCAGTGCTTCGGTGCAGGCAGCGGATGCCGCCAGGTGCAGATAGGTGAACAGCACCTGCCCCTGGCGCATCAGCGGGTATTCGCTCGCGATGGGCTCCTTGACCTTGAGCAGCAATTCGGCAGCCGCCCAGACTTCGGCGGCTGTGGCGACGATGGATGCCCCGGCGAGGCGAAAAGCGTCATCGGTGATGCCAGAGCCGAGCCCCGCGCCCTGTTCGATAATGACTTCGTGACCGCGACGGGTGAGCTCATTCACACCGGCCGGCGTGATCGCGACGCGGTTCTCATTGTTCTTAATCTCGGTGGGAATGCCGACCAACATAGGGGCTCCGTTTCGCAGTCGCCAGTGCCGAATGCATCGGCTTTGATAGGAGTAAGACTGCTATTGATTCGTTTCCGCTAGGTAAAATCCGTGGAATCTGCCAGACTTAAAGAATATTTCACGAATTATGCGGTGACGAGGAGAAGTGACATGGCCGAAGCGAAGAGGATTCGATCGCTCGAACCCCTTGACGAGGTCGATCGCATTCTGGTCGCGGCGCTGCAGGCGGATTCCCGCACCACCAACAGCCGTCTGGCTGCGGCGGCCGGAATCGCCGAGTCCACCTGTGTTTCCCGGGTGCGCTCACTGGTCAGCCGCGGAATCGTCACCGATTTCACGGCCATGGTCGATCCCAAGGCGATCGGCCTCGGCCTGCAGGCGCTGATCAGCGTCAGCATTCGCGCCGGGGCCCGCACGCACATTCCGGCATTTCGCGACTCGATCCGGGTGATGCCCCGGGTCGTCCAGCTGTTCTTTCTCGGGGGCTCCGAGGACTTCATTATTCATCTGGCGGCCCGCGACACCGACGATGTCCGCGATTTCGTGCTCGAGCATCTCTCCGCCAATCCGGCCGTGGCGTCAACCCGCACGAGCATGGTGTTCGAGCACTTCTACAACGGTGTCGCCCCCGAATAGTGCGCCCTAAACTGAGCAGGAAATGAACCTCGCCGATACGCTCCTGCCCGCCCTGTTCGGCTTCGGCACCGGACTCGCCCTGATCATCGCGATCGGCGCCCAGAATGCGTATATTCTGCGGCTCGGCATCGCGGGCAAAAACCGCACCGTACTCGCGGCCGTGCTGATCTGCTCCCTGTCCGACGCCGTGCTCATCTTCGCCGGAATCGTCGGAATCGGCGTGCTCATTCAGGCCGCCCCGGCCGCGCTCGTCGTCGTGCAGGTGCTCGGCGTCGGCTTTCTGCTGAGCTACGGCGTGTTCGCCGCCGTGCGCGCTTTTCGCCCCGGCGTGCTCGTCGCCGCGGCCACCACCCAGGTGAGCACCAGGGCCGCCGTCGCGACGACCCTCGCGCTGACCTGGCTCAACCCGCACGTCTACCTCGACACCCTCATTTTTCTCGGCTCGGTGGCCAATCAACAGGGCGCGAACGAACGCTGGTGGTGGGGCGTCGGCGCGATCACGGGAAGCTTCGTCTGGTTCTTCGCGCTCGGCTTTGGCGCCCGGATGCTGCGGCCCCTGTTTGCCAAACGCTCGTCCTGGCGAGTACTCGACGCGTTCATCGCCGTGGTCATGATCGCCCTCGGCGTGCGGATGGCCTTCGGGGTATAGCGAAGCTACGCGCGCCAGTACCCGGCCCTGCCGAGAAGCTGAACCTCGCGATTGGCGCCCGCGGGCACCGGCACCGGTCCAGGCACTCAGCCGATTCGAGCGACGACCACGGTGATCTCGGCCACCGCCGGATCGCCGGACTGCCGCAGGTGCGCGGCGATCGCATCGTGCACGCGCCCCGACACTTCGCCAGCCGACTCGTCCGCAGCGATGCCGATCCTGGCCGTGACCCGAACGCCGTCGGCACCCTGCGTCCTGACCACCGCCGCGACTGCGGGCACGCGATGCGTCAGCGCGCCGACGGTGGCCGTGACCACCGTCGCGAGGAGAGGCCCGGCAGGATACAACGAGTCCACGCCGGCAACCCGACGCACCACCCCGTCGAGTTCGTCGGTCGAGGGCAGCACCGCAGACATCATTGCTCCTGTTCGTGAGCGGATGTATCGGGCGCGGTATAGAGGTCACGCACCGTGATATCGATGGCCGCGACGACCAGCTCCGTGTATTTTCCCAAAGCGACATACATCGCCTGCCGCAGGTGCTCGGCCACCCCCGGAATATTCTCTCCCCGGAATACGGTCACGTCGACCGAAATCGTAATGGGTTCACCGGGCACTCTGACGTCTCCGACGAGCACGCAGCGACCGACCAAAATGTTCTCCAGTCGGTCCCCGGTCTCCCGCAGAATGCCCCGAACGGCACCCTCGGTCACGACGAGGCGCGCCGTCGGTGACGAGTGCGCCAGCGGGATCTCCCGGCCGGCGTGCGCCTCCAGGCTGATGTTGTCAAGGATCAACGCGACCCAGCTGTCGGTGCGGAGGGATTCCCGCTTGAGGTCGCGCTCGAGCAGCGACAGCTGCGCCCGGCGCAGGCGCTCGAGACCGCGCAGCGCAATTTCGCAGTCCGGCGAATTGTCGATGCTCGGGTCTGCGGGTAGCCGACCCTGGTCGAGATAGTCGCTGAGTTGCTCAATAGTGTGGCCGTTCAGGCTCGCTTGTTCGCGATCGGTGTCGTCGAGATCGAAGGCGACGAAGCGCCGATCTGCCGGCGTCAGTTCGGTCATCGCCATTCCTCCATCTCGCGAAGCAGGGTTTTGCGCGCCCGGGCCAGCAAGCCGCGCACGGTCGATGTCGGCAGGTTCAACTCGGCGGCAATATCACCGTAGCTGTACTCGGCGATTTCGCGCAGGGTCCAGCAGCGCCGTTGGTCCTCGGGGAGAGCAGCGAGCACCCGGGCCAGCGCCTCGGCTTGAGACTCGACCTCGACCAGAGCGTGCGGGGCGCGGCTTTCCGGCGCCGGGGCATCCGTGTCGTCGATGTTCTCGTGTTGGCGGCGAGCGCGCAGCCGGTCGATGCTCTTGCGGCTGACGATGCGCATAAGCCAGCTCTTGACGGCGCTGCCATCCTCGAGTCGGCCGAGTTGCTGCCAGGCGGTGATGAAGGATTCCTGCACCACGTCGTCGGTCTCGTCATTGGAGCCGAGAACTCGGGTGGCGTAGACCCGCATGAGCGGTCCGTACCGGCGCACGAGCACCTCGAAGGCCCGGAGGTCGCCATCGGCGGCGCGGTCGGCGAGCATCTGGTCGGCTGCCGTATCCAATGGCGAGGAGACCTGCTCACGCACTGTTCCGGGCACGTCGCCTCCTCGTACAAACGATTCGGAAATTTTCCTCATCTTCGCGTGACGAATATGCCACAGGTTTCGTCATACAGGTAACAATCCGCTTTCGGCCTGCACCGATGGCCCGATCTCAAGGAGCTACCCATGGACCTCATCGACACCAACGGCACCGGATCTGCAACCAGGTCGTCTGGCAACCGCCCGCCCGTCGGGACGACTCTGGCCGGCGAGCCACTCACCGGCACGGGAAAAACCGTGATCAATGACGGTGTCGTAGCCAAGGTCGCCGGTATTGCCGTCCGCGAGGTCAGCGGTGTGCACGCCCTCGGCGGCGGCGCGGCCCGGGCGCTCGGCGCCATCCGCGAAGCCATGAACAACACGGATGTGAGCCAGGGCATCTCGGTCGAGGTCGGTGAAACGCAGGTCGCCGTGGACGTGACCATCGTCGCCGAGTACCCGGTGCAGCTGCAGCAGGTGGCCGACGATATCCGCTCGAGTGTGATTCGGGCCATTGAAGACCTGGTCGGACTCGAAGTCACCGAGGTCAACGTGACCATCGTCGACATTCATCTGCCCAGCGACGACGCCGAGGCCGAGCCGAGCAAAGCTGCACTGCGGTGACCAGCGCAACCCGTACCGGCATGCTGGTCGGCGCGATTTTAGCGCTGACCTGGGTCATTCTGGGGTTCTGGGTATTTCTGTTCGTGGCGCTGGCCATGCTGGTCGGCGCGCTCGTTGGCCGCGTGGTTGACGGCCGCCTCGATCTGGGTTCACTGATCGGAGCGTTTCAGGGAAAGCGTTCCTCGTCGTGAGCGTGGCGACCGACTGGTTTCTCGGTAAAACGACCGCCACAGCGGATGCGCCGGGCACGACAACCGCGCCGCCCGCGACCCGCGGGCGCACCCGAATCGTGCCGAAGGCGCTGCGCCGGATCGTCGGACTGGCCACCGCGGAGTCGCTCGGCGTGGAACCAGGCCAGGTCGGTGTCAAACTCGGCGACGACCACGGCATGCTCGCGCTCACCATCAGCACCTCGATTTGCGTTGTTCCGCTTTCGCGCGTCATCCGCGAACCGGCCGTCATCGCGCGCACGGGCGGCACCATTTTGGCTCGGGCGGCCACGGCCCAGATCCAGATTCGTCGCCGCGTCGGTGAACTGACCGGCACCAATATCGGCCGGGTCACCGTGCGGCTGACGGGCATTGATGTGCAGCCGGAACGGCGAGTGCGATGAGCAGCGCGACCGAAATGCACGGTGGGATTGACCGGCCCGGCGCGACTGACCCGTCCACCGGGACGACGACCGCGCGCAGCGCCCGCATCGGTCGCCGCGAAATTCACTCGCCACGTTCGGCTGCGGCCATCACCGTGGCCGCCGTAGTCATTGTGTTGTGCGGCTGGCTTGGTACCGAAATGGTGCTACTGCTGTTCGGCCAGCCGGCCCTGCTCGCGACGCCGGCCGATCTGGCCGCTGGCGTCGCATCCGCTTCGAGCCTGCCGATTCCACTGCTGGGAACGATCGCGGCGGGCTGCGCCCTGCTCGGTCTCGTGCTGCTGGTCGTTGCGGTTGCCCCGGGCCGCCGGGCCCGGCATCTGATCGACTCGGAACGCACGGTGACCGTTGTCGATGACGAGGTGATCGCATCAGCTGTGGCCAGGTGCGCCGCTCGCGTGGGCGGGATCGACCCGGACAATACCCGGGTCAGCGTCTCGCGGCGCATCGCCACGGTGCACCTGACGCCGACCTCGGGCCAGCCGGTGCAGCGTGCCGCGGTGCAGCAGGCCGTGCGCGACCAGCTCGACGGTTTACGGCTGCGACCGGCGCTGCAGACCCGCGTCGTCGTGGCCGTCGGAGGAAGGGTCGGAGCGTGAACAACACCAACCGCGCGCTCAACCGGAGCGTCGCTTTCGTGGCCGGCCTGATATTGCTCGCCGTGGCCGCACTGCTCGGCCTGCTCGCCACGCAAACGGCGATTCAGGACGCCTGGGCCCCGGTTGCCGACACCGCCCGCACTACGGTCGCGGGCTGGCTCCGGGCCACGCCTCTCGTCGGAACCGACCCGGATGGCACGGCGCACAGCTGGCTGTGGATTGTCGCCGTCGCTGTGTTGCTCGCGGTCGTTGGCTTGCTGCTCAGCTTCATCCTGCGGCAGGGGCGCGGCCATTCCGGCCAGCTGATCAGCAAAAATACGACGGATTGGGGTGCAACCCCTGTCGATTCCGCTGTCGCTGAACAATTGCTGGAGCAGGCGCTCGGCGAGCATCCCGAATTTCTGTCGACCCGCGTCTCGACCTACCGGGTCACCCGCGATGCCGTACTCAAGATTTCGGTGACCTGCCGTCGCGGAACGTCCCCGACGGACGTTGTGCGCATCGTCGAACAGGCCCTGCGCGCCCTCGACGAGCTACTGGGCCTGCGCATCCTCGCCCTGCTGCAGATCAGCGGCGGCTTTCGGGTGCGGACCAGCAGCAGCACGCGCATCCGCTAAGCGGATGCTCCCCTACTTACGTTCGACGCGCCCGCGCCGAACATCCCCCCAGAAACACCACACGAAGGAGAGAGCACGATGAGTGCATCAGACAAGATCAAGAATGCCGCGCAGGACCTCAAGGGCAAGGCCACGGAGGCCGTCGGAAAGGCGACCAATGATGATTCCAAGGTCGCCGAAGGCCGTGCCGACCAAACCTCGGCGAGCGCCAAGAAGGTCGGCGAGGACGTCAAGGACGTCTTCAAAAAGTAGCGCCAACTGCGGGTGCGGCGGGCACTCCGGCCCGCCGCACCCGCACTCCCCTGACCATTCGGTCAACCATCACGCCATGAAAGGAAGCACTATGTCCAACCTGTACGCAACCTCGCCGGCTTCGGGCGCCGACGACTCTGAGTTCGACGACGGGGCCGCGGTGACCGCCGCAAGCCACACGACGAACGTTGCCGCCGAGCAGGCCGAGAAGGTCGGCGATACCGCCATGCACGCGGCCAGTCAGGTCGCCGATGTCACCAAGGATGAAGTGGGAAAAGTCGCCGCTGAGACCAGAAGTCAGGCGAAAGACCTGCTGACGGATGCTCGCAGCCAGCTCACCGAGCAGGCCGGCGAACAGCAGGCCCGAGTCGCTGACGGCCTGCGCTCAATCAGCGACGAATTAACCCAGATGGCCACAGCATCCGACGCGGACGGAGTCGCGACCGACCTCGTTCGGCAGGCCGCGTCGCGCGCTGGCAGCATCGCCAGCTGGCTCGATGACCGCGACCCCGGGTCACTGCTCGAGGAAGTGCGTTCCTATTCCCGGCGCAAGCCCGGCACGTTCATCGCGCTGGCCGCGGCGGCCGGCATCCTCGCCGGTCGGCTGACCCGCTCGGTTGCCGCCGAGTCGGCCGATGACTCGGCGAATGAGCCGGCGCGTTCCGATCGGTCGCCGCGCACCAGATTCGACCCGGCGAGTGAACTCACCGACGACGAGCTCGCACCGCTGCACGCCCGGGGAGCCGGCATTGTCGGGCTCACCGACACCGCCGACCGTGCCAGCGTCGTCGAGCCCTCCGGCCTGCTCGGCGATGACCCCGACCTGAGGGTTCGCGAGCGATGACCGACCTGCACACTCCGTCGGAGCAGAAGGCCGCGGAGACCTCGCTGGGCGACCTGCTCGGGGAAGTCACCCGTGACCTGTCCACGCTCATGCGCCAGGAGCTGGAACTGGCCAAGGCCGAACTCCGCCAATCGGCGACTCGCGCCGGAAAGGGCGCCGGCCTGCTGGGCGGCGCCGGCTACGCCGCCATCATGGCCGTGCTGTTCCTGTCGATCGCCCTCTGGTGGGGCCTCGGCTATCTGGTCGGCAACGGCTGGTCCGGGCTGATCGTCGCCGGACTCTGGGCGCTCATCGGGCTCGTGCTCTACCTCATGGGCCGCAAAGAACTGAAAACGGTCAAGGGTGCGCCGCGCACCGTTGACTCCTTGAAAAAGATCCCCGACACACTCAAAAGGAATGAGGAAAACCGATGACCGATACCGACCGCACCCCCGATCAGATCCGGTCCGACATCGAGCGCACCCGGCGCGAGCTCGGCGGCGATGTCGACGCACTGGCCGACAAGGTGACACCGTCCAAGATCATGCAGCGCCAAACCGACAAGGTGAAGTCCGCAGTCGGCTCTGTGTCGGAGCGCATCATGGGTGCGGCGTCCCACACCGGCGATGCTGTCTCGTCGGCCACCGACACACTCGGCGAGCTGCCGCATCAGGCCGCCAACACGGCCAAGGGCAACCCGCTCGCCGTCGGACTCATCGCCTTCGGCGTCGGCTGGCTGGCCGCGTCCCTGGTTCCGGCCAGCGACCAGGAGAAGCAGCTGGCCGGCTCGTTGAAAGAGGCGGCTGCGCCCTTCATCTCAGAGGCAACGGATGCGGCGAAGCAACTGGCCGACAACCTGCGTGAACCGGCTCAGGAGGCTGTCGCTGCGGTGAAAGAGCGCGCCACCGACGCCGTCGACGAGGTCAAGTCGGCCGCGCAGGGGGCCGCAGACGACGTCAAGAAAGAGGCCCAGTCGGCCACGGACACGGGCGTCGACACGGCCACGGACACGGGCGTCGACACGGCCAAGCACAAGAGCGACAGCGACCTGTACTGATTCCGAGAACGGATGCTGCGGCTCGACGAGCCGCAGCATCCGTCTATTCGCGTCAATAGACCTGGCGAACCGAGCAATCGGTGCCAGATCGCCGAAGACGCAGTAGATTTCCACCGCCGGGGGTCGCGTTCGCCCTACAGAATCGCGAGCCCCAGCTCCCTTCCACTCGAGCAGGAGGCGTTCATGACAGGTAGCGGCATGGCAGACAAGGGACAGAGCCAGGACCTCGCCGATGCCCCGGCCCCCGACGACAACCGCAAGCCGGACACCCCGGCCGAGGTATCGAAGCGGTCGTGGAAGTACATCGCCAAACGCACCCTGAGCGAATTCGGCACGGACCAGTGCACCGACATTGCCGCATCGCTCACCTACTACGCCGTGCTGTCGTTGTTTCCAGCCCTCATCGCCCTGGTTTCGCTGCTCGGTGTGTTCGGCCAGGGACGACAATCCGCCGACACCCTGCTGACCATCCTCGCCTCGGTCGCCCCGGCCGATGCCCTCGACGTCATTCGCGGGCCGATCGAGCAGTTCAGCACCTCACCGTCGGCCGGGTTCGCCCTGGTGGCGGGGATCGCGGTCGCGATCTGGTCGGCATCCGGTTATGTCGGTGCTTTCAGCCGGGCCATGAACCGTATCTACGAGATCGACGAGGGCCGCACGTTTTTCAAGCTCAAGCCGACGCAACTGCTCGTCACCGTCATCGGTATTGCCCTGCTGCTCGTCTCCGTGCTGATCCTGGCGATCAGCGGCCCCATAACGGATGCCGTAGGCGCAGCCCTCGGGCTTGGCCAGACCGTGCAGCTGGTCTGGTCCATTGCCAAGTGGCCGTTGCTCGCGGCCGCCGTGGTACTGCTCATCGCGGTGCTGTATTACTTCACGCCGAACGTGCGGCAGCCGAAGTTTCGCTGGCTCAGCCTCGGAGCGCTGGTCGCGCTCGTGGCGATCGTCGTCGCCTCCCTGGGCTTCGGGTTCTACGTCACGACGTTTTCGAATTACGCCAAAACCTACGGTTCGCTGGCTGGCATCGTGATCTTTCTGCTCTGGCTGTGGCTGACTAACCTGGCCCTATTGTTCGGTGCCGAGTTCGACGCCGAACTCGAACGCGGCCGCCAGCTACAGGCAGGCATCGCCGCCGAAGCGAACATTCAGCTGCCGCCCCGCGGAACCAAAAAGAGCCAGAAGGCCGCCCTGAAGGAGATGCAAACCGTCACCGACGGCCGCCGCATCCGCAAGTCGCACGCCGCTCCGCGTCCCTGACCAGCCCTCTAATTGGTCCGGGGCCGGCTAGGCCAGGGCAAACAGGTGTGCACCCTCGTTCGCGCGGCGAACGAGGGTGCACGGTCAGGCAGACTAGACGGCTACTTCAACCGGCTCGTCGCTGACGACGTAGTTCTGAATTTCGATGAGCAGCAGGTCGCCGGCTTCCTGGTCGGTCAGGCCCTGGGCCAGAGCGAGCTCGGAAACGAGGATCTGACGAGCCTTTTCGAGCATCCGCTTTTCGCCGGCCGAAACGCCCTTGTCCTGGTCGCGACGCCACAGGTCGCGCACGACCTCGCTGACCCGGTAGACACTGCCGCTGGCCATCTTCTCCTGGTTGGCCTTGTATCGGCGTGACCAGTTGCCCGGCTCCTCGGTGAAGGCGTTCTGCAGAATTTCGTAGACGGCGCTCACCCCGGCGGCGTCGATGACGTCGCGCACCCCAACGAGCTCGACGTTGTCGACCGGCAGCTGAATGGTCAGCGCGCTGGTGTGCACGTTGAGGGTCATGAACTGCTTTTCGACGCCCTTGATGGTGCGGGTTGCCAGGGCCGTGATGGTGACCGCTCCGTGGTGCGGGTAGACCAGAGTTTCGCCGATTTCAATTTTCATGGAATGCGCCTTCAGTGTTGTGTGGGTGATGCAACGCGTAAGGGCGTTGCGCTTGAGGTCTGGGGGTCCTGCAGCCAACCGGGCAGCAGCGCCACGAGCTGGTCGACAAGTTCGTCGTCGGATACGTCGAGGTGGCCGCGCATCCAGGAGCCGATCAGGGTGAGCGCACCGCCAGCCACATAGGTCGTCACCAGTTCGGCGTTCACGGTCTCGTCGAAGACGAGCACCGACTCGAGCATGCGCGTGGCGTAGGCCTCGATGATCTGGTCGTGCGCGCTGCGGGTCAACGGCAGCTCGAGCACGCTCGCGTAGAGGGGAAAATTCTCGACCATATGCGCGACGAGCCGGCCGTACCCGAATCGGGCAGCGCTCTCGCCCGCTCTTAATGGGCGCAGATCCAGGCCGGCCGAGCCGATGTCGGCGAACTGGGCCTGCAGCAGCTCGGCGGCGAGAACGTCGAGGCTCGCGAAATGCGCGTAGAAGGAGCTGCGGCTGATTCCGGCCAGGCGCACAATTTCTGCCACTGAAACGGATGCCGCCGGCTGAGCAATCAGCGTACGGATCGCCGTGAGAATGAGCCCTCGGGTGCGCTCGGCCCGCGGATCGTGCGTGAGCTTGAACTCTGGGATAACGTCGACCGGCACCTCGGCCACGAGGCCGGGGTCAGTCAACGAAGTCATCCCTCTACTATAGCACTTTTCGGACACGTGTCCGAGACCCGGGCGCGTCCTCACGGCGGACTCGCGGAAACCGGCCGAAGCTACCGCCCGCGGTGCTCGTCGAGGAGCTGCGCGCAGCGGATGAAGCCGAGGTGCGAGTACGCCTGCGGGTGATTGCCGAGGTGTCTCTCGGTGGCCGGGTCAAATTCCTCCGACAGCAGCCCGGTCGGGCCCACGAGGATGACCAGCTGGTTGAACAGCGCCTCGGCCTCGTCGAGACGCCCAGCCAGGACGTAGGCCTCGATCAGCCAGGTCGTGCAAATGTGAAAGCCACCCTCGAGCCCGGGCAGCCCGTCGTCATAGCGGTAGCGGAACACGGTTGGACCAACGCGCAGCTCGCGCTCGACGGCGCTGACCGTCTTCTGAAAGCGCTCGTCGTTGACGTCGAGCAGGCCGGACAGCCCGATGTGCAGCACGGCGGCGTCCAGATCCGGGCTGTCGTAGGCGACGGTATAGGACTGGGCTTCCTCGCTCCAGCCCTCAACCAGAACTTCGTCGCGAATCGTGGTGGCGAGCTCGTGCCACCCGGCACCGACCTCGCGACCGTGCCGTTCCGCGGTACGAATGGCACGATCCACCGTCACCCAGCACATCGTCTTCGTGTAAGTGTGGTGCCGCGGCGAGCGCCGGGCCTCCCAGATGCCGTGGTCGGGTTCCTGCCAGCGACTCGTAACGGCCTCGACCATCTCAGTGAGCAGGTGCCACTGAAAGTCCGAGAGCGTTCCCTGCCGGGCGCTGAGCGTGTCGATGAGTTCGGCGACCGGTCCGAACACGTCGATCTGCACCTGGTTGTCGGCAGCGTTTCCGATGCGCACCGGGCGAGATCCGGCGTAGCCGGGCAGTGATTCGAGGCTCGCCTCCGTCGACAGCGACGAGCCGGTGACCGAATAGAGCGGATGCAGCCACTGCGCGCCGGGGCTGTCCGCCACGACTCCGGCCAGCCAGTGCAAAAAGCCGTCGGCTTCGTCGGTCGATCCGAGGTCGACGAGCGCCTTGACCGTCATCGATCCGTCGCGCAGCCAGCAGTAGCGGTAGTCCCAGTTGCGGGTTCCGCCGATGCCCTCGGGCAGGGACGTCGTCGATGCGGCGAGCACCGCACCGGTTGGTTCGTAGCAGAGGGCACGCAGCACGAGCGCGGAGCGGCTCACGAGCGACGGCTTGACGCTCGGCAGGGTGAGTGTGTTCACCCAGGCACGGGAGTCATTCATGACCGCGCCGCGTCTGGCTGCTTCGCCGGCAGCATCCGGAATATAGGGCTCGGTGTCGCCGCAGCGCAGGTTGAGCATGACTGCGCCGGCAGACAGATCGACGATGGCCGTGGCCGTTTCGTTGCGGCCGTCGGAGGTCACCTCGAACTCGACGCCCGGCGCCGACAGCGCGATGGGGTCCGGGGTTCCGGTGATGGTGACGACCCCGTCGGCCGCGTGCATGTTGAAGTGGGCGACGGCGTAGTCGGGTCGGGGCGCGAACACGATGCGGGCCAGACCGGTACCGGTGAGTTTGCGCACGAGGTTGGTGATCCCGAGCGGTGAGGGCTCGATGTAGTCGGTCACGGTGACGTCGGCCCAGCGGGTTTCGACGATCATGGTGTTGTCCACATAACGCTGGCCGAGAACGCGGCTTTTCTTGACCGGTTCGATCGAGAAGTGACCGGCCTCTTCACTGCCCAAAATGCTCGCGAACAGCGAGCCAGAATCGGGCAGCGGATGCGTCATCCAGCAGATGCGCGCTTCCGGCGTCACGAGGGCGGTCGACGTGCCATCGCCGATCATGGAGTGGCGTTCGATGGCAACGACGTGCTGGCCGAACAGCCAGTCCTTGCGCAGTTCAAAGAGCAGGGCCAGCAGTTGCGCGAGCATTTCCGGACCACTGACCCGGTGGGCGGCGACGGATTCTCCGTCGCCGATGCGAATCCCCAGGTCGGGGCCGTGCAGGGTGTTCATCGCCATCTCATCGCTCGCACCGTCGCCGGCGAAGAAGGCGGCACTGACGCCCAGTCGGGAGCGCAAGCGGTCGAGGGCCGCGCCGGAATCCTGCCTGGTCGCGTCACCGTCGTCGGTGTCGAAGAACTCTGAGTCGAACTCGGCGCCGTTCGAGCCGACCAGGTGCACCTCGCGGGGCAGTCGGGAGTCAGCGGCGAGGTCGCGCAGGGTGCGCCCGCTCATCACGGCCGTGTGGGTGTTGGGCAACGCGGCGAGCGCCCGCAGTGCGAGCGCCGACTCGACGAGCAGCTTCGAGGGCACATCCGACGCGCCGTGATACGACAGGGTGCCACCGTAGTTACATGCCACGAGGAGGGAGGGCGTGCGCGCCAACTGCTGCAAGTCCTGCAGGATCTCGCGCGACAACCCGGCCAGGCTGCGCGGTAGGTTCTTGGACAAGTTCAGGCGTTGGGGCATGAGGGAGTTCCTAGCAGAGGAGCAAACAGAGGGGCACCGCTGCCAATCGCTGGGCAGACCTAGGCGACGTTACCATCGGCGCCGGGCTGCACGAACTTCTGGCACGAGGTTGCCAGCGTCGGCCGGCCATCGCGCGCTAGCTCGCGGCACTCCTAAACGCTCGCGGCCCTCCCCCCACGGGGTGCCCCGAGTTTGAAAGGGTGCCGCGGCAGCTTCACATCCTGGTCCGCGGGCCCGGGCGGCACGTGCTTGAGAGGTTCGTCTCGGTTGGAACACGGGACAACTTCTCAAACACGTGCCACGAAACGCTTAGGCGCGCGGATGCCTCGCACAGTGCCGACGAACGAGCCGTCAGTTCGTCCAAGTCAGGCCCAGTGTCGCGAAGGCCGCAACGAGCTCGGGAGTCTCCGGGGCCAGATCGATCGCGGTGACAGCACTCAGCAGTGGCGAGGAATTTGATTCGGCCGACGGACGTTCAAAGATTGCCCAGAGTTTGAGGTCGTCGCCGTGCCTGGAGGCGAACTCGATGCCGTCGACCGAGGGCTCGGTCTGCTGGTACAGCCAGCTGGCGATTGTGCGAGTCAGATCTCGTGGCAATGAGTTTTTCATCGCTGACGCATCGAAATCGACGGCTCCGTAACGATGGGCGATGTCGATGAACCGTGGCCAGAGCGATGCGATGGTGCCAGCGGCAGCGACCGCACAGAATGTGCCTTGCAGTGTCGCCCTTGATGCGCAGCGATCCTCCAGCCAGCGGTAGCTGACGGCGGCCGGCGCTCGAGCGGGGAACTCGATCGCGTCGGCTGGGTCCTCCACAATGTCTTCGAGGGTGACGCCCAGATGCGGATCACAACGGTATTTGGCGAACACCTCGATTAAACAGGCGAGGAGCGATTGACCTGCATACACGGTCCTGAATTGACCGTTGATGTCATCCCACCGCCCGTTGAAACGGCCGGCGTCGGTTGCGTGCTTCCAATCGCTCCAAGACCACGGGTCGGGGCGAAAGCCCACCCGCCAGACCGTCCCTGGGTTGACGCTCAGAACGAGCTCCAGCTCAGGCACGCCGACGATCACCCAAACGCCACAAACGAACGAGCGGCAGCCAGAACTGCAGGGCCCCCGGTAGCAAGGTCCTGCTCGAGCAGCACCCGGGCCGGCGCCGTATCGCCCAGCTCAGGGTTCATGCCTTGAAACCAGCTCGATACCGTCGAAGCCGCCTCGCGCTCACGCAGCAACGCCATCACATAAAAAGCCGTACGCAGCCGCTGCATAGTCTCAGCCGACGGCGTCCGTGTACCTTCGGCCCACTCTCTTACTGCGCGCGTCTCACGCACGCCACCGAGATAGGCGACCAGTTTCGCTCCGAGCGTCTCGCGGAGACCCGCCACGATCTCCGCCGGCGGCAGGCGAAGAGAATCTTCATACGCGCGCAGACCGGGCCGTGCAGTCGTAGTGCTCATAAGTCCATTTCACACCGTCGCCGAACAAATCGCAAGCAAAACACTGAAATCCGACGCCAGCATTTACACCCGAGATCACACCCAAAATCCCAAGGCTGCGGTTCTCCGCAGCCCTCTGGGCGCTCGCGGCACGTGTTTGAGAGGTTCGCCCCGGTTTAAACACGTGACAACTTCTCAAGCACCAGCTGAGCGGATGCCGCAGCGCGGCATCCGCTCAGCGCAGTTAGACGACCTCGCCCATCGGGAGGTTGCCCTTGCGGGCATCCAGCTTGCCGAAGTGGCTCTCCAACAGGCTCTTCATCTTGTGCAGGGCACCGGTCAGGGCTTCCTCCACGGCGTTGGCGTTCTCGGTGACGACGACGGGCGTGCCGCCGGCTGGGCGGGCCTCGAGGGTGCACTTGATGTCGTCGGCGCTGCTGCGGCCGGCGCTGCCGTCGGAGAGGTGAACCTCAACCCGGGTCAGGCGTTCGCCGTAGCGCGAAAGGGACTCTTCGACAATCGTTTCGAGCGCGCCAGAAACCCGCTCGGTGCCGTCAATATTGCTGTCGGTATTCACGATGACCTGCATAATTACTCCTCCAGTTGCTTACAACTTCAGGCTACCGCTCCCGCATGTGAGCGCCGGTTGGTGACGCGTGGTATGCGCACAGCTGCGTCTGAGGCTTGAGTCGTTCGTGTTCCCAACGTGAGGTTGCACCAATGAAGATTCTCGTCGCTTTCGCGCCGCAGTCCCTGCGCTGACCCTCGCCATTTCGGTTCCGGCGCGAGTGCCTTCAACACCTCTGAGGACCTCGGATTCAGCGCCGCCGACCTCGACCGACCTGTCGGCACCGACGAACCCAGCAACAATCTCGACCGGTAGAGCGTCGACCAGCTCGTCGACGCCCTGCTCGGCTACCGGGGAGCGCTCATCGTGGTCAGCCACGACGACGCGTTCCTCGCCCGGCTGCACCTGACGACGACGCTCGCACTTGATCTGACCGGCGCGCTGGCGGAAAGCGCGAACCCGACTGCGTGATGCCGCAAGAACCCGTAGCCTATTCTCATGCAGACGAGGCCTGACCGGGGCGAACGGGTCGTTGCCATCGACATCACCCGCGGGCTGGCGATCATCGGCATGTTCGTGGCCCATGCCATTCCGCGCGCGGGTGACGCCGAATTGCTCGTCGATGGGCGCTCCTCCATTCTGTTCGCGACCCTGGCCGGGGTATCGCTTGGAATCATGACCGGATCGGCGCATCCGCTCGGTCGCGGCCAACGTTCGGATCGCGTCGTCGGCATCGTGGTGCGCGCGCTGTTTTTGTTTCTGCTCGGCCTGGTGCTGTCCAGCCTGCACAGCGGCATCGCCATCATTCTGCACTTCTACGCCCTGATGTTCCTGCTGCTTCTGCCGCTGTTGTTTCTGCGTCGGTGGCTGCTCTGCCTGATCGGCGTCGCGTTTCTGCTGGGGGTGCCCATGCTCGGCGCCGCCCAGGCCGACGTGGATGTCGACCAGCCCACGCTCGCCTATTTCGTCGACTATTTCTTTCTCAACGGCACCTACCCGGTGCTGATCTGGATGCCGTTTCTCCTGGCCGGACTGATCGTCGCACGGTCCGATCTGCGGCGTGCGAAAACCCAAGTCGCCCTCGTCGGTGTCGGCGCGTCAGCGGCGGTGGCCGGTTACGGCGCGGCCCTCGTGTTCCCCGGGGTCAGCGCCGAGGCGCACTCCGGATCGATCGCCGAAGTGATCGGCTCTGGCGGGCTCGCCATCGCATTGATCGGCGCGCTGCTCTGGCTCACGGCGGTGGAACGTGGCCGGCTGGGTCGGATGCTCCGCGGCATCCTCTCGCCGGTCGGAGCGACCGGATCGATGGCGCTGACCGTCTACACCCTGCAGATTATGGTCCTGGCCATCGTGGTCGCCGGCGGCCGGGAGGTCGACTACCCCGGCTGGCCGTTGCTGATCTGGATGCTGCTGCTCACGTTCATCCTGGCCAGTCTGTGGCGCTATCTTCTGGGCCAGGGTCCGCTCGAGCGTCTGCTCGCCGCGCTGACCCGCGCGCCGCGATAGAACTGACTCAGCTGATGCCTCCCATGCGCTCGAGCGCCGCGCGCATGATCTGCGCTTCGGGCGTCGCGGCCACGTGGTGGTTGGTGTAGATGCCGACGAGCCACTGCAGCACCTCGTCTTCGCTCATCGCGACGGCGGTCCAATCCACCCCGGGCTCCGCCGCGGTGCGGGGCTCCCCGGTTTGCGGGTCGAGCCAGGCGCGGGCGATCGGCACGTCGGGGTCATCGTTGTTCATGTTCCAGAGCAGCGCGATCGGGTGGTTGTCGCCGTCGATGTGTTCGTGGTCGACCCGCCCGGACCCCAGCCACGGCAGGGTCAGCAGCTCACCGATAATGTCGACCTCGATCAGTTCGAGCTGGGTCGGGTCCGTCTCGGGAACATAGAGCGTGAAGCCCTGCTCGAACCACTCGGCGGCCTCATAGATCGAGTCGAGCAGCTCACCCCGTCCATCGATCTCCTGCACCAGAATGAGCGCCCATTCGAGCAGAATGGCGGTTTGATCCTCCGGCCACGGGCTCTCGTACGGGTCGGCGGTGCCGTGATAGTGAAAGCTGGGGCCGGCTTCATCGAGCAGCACGTGCAGTTGACCGCTGTCGTAATCGATCGACAGGTTGAGGGCCTCGCCCTCGTCGTCGCGGTCGGCGAACAGGTCGGGATGGGCCAGCTCCGGCGGCAGCGTGATCGCTGCAGCGAGCCGGGCGCCCAGATCGAGAACGACGCGAAACTGAACGGTGGGAAGGCGCAGGGTTTCATCCTGCTCGTAGTGCTGGTCTGACATATCCAAAGTTTATCGATCAGGCGCGGGCGTGGTCGCCGGTCCGGCCACGCTTGGCGCATTGATCTCGCGTTCACGGGGTCTCGCTACACTTTGGGCAACTACAGCCGAGGAAAGTAGGTCGCCATGAGTGCCGTCATATCTGATCCCCCGACGGGCACGAGCCTGGTCCTCACCCGGCTTCGAGCTTCGCTCCTCGTGCTCGGGCCCAGCGAGCGTCGGGTCGCCGAAGCAATATTGGCCGCCCCGGCCACGGTAATCGAATGGTCAACGGCCGAGCTCGCCCAGGCCGCCGGCACCTCGACGGCTACGGTCAGTCGCGCCTGCCAGTCATTGGGATTTCGTGGCTTTCAACACCTGCGACTGGAGGTGGCCCGATCGGCTCCTCTCGCGGTTTCGCCGCATCACCACGCGCTCGATCAGATTTTCACGGATGCAGCGGATGCGATCAGCCTGGGTCGCCAGAGCCTCGATCTGGTCTGCGTAGAGGCGGCCGTCACCGCACTCCTGTCGGCGAATCGGCTCGTTCTGGTCGGGTCGGGGTTTTCTGCTCCGCCATTGCAGGATGCAGCCATGCGGTTCGCGACGGTGGGCCGGTCGGTTGAAGCGCCCAGCGATATCCTGGCCCAACAATTCGCGGCCACCTCGCTCGGCACCGGTGACGTTTGCCTCACAGTGAGTTATTCGGGGGCGAACACCCACACGCTGCACGCCTGCCGAGCAGCCAAGGAAGGAGGTGCCACGATTATTGCGGTCACCAGCTTCGGGCGTTCTCCGCTCACTCAACTCGCCGACATCGCGCTCGTCACGAGCCCGCTCTCCCGGGCACACGTCATCGACCCCTATTTAAACCGCCTCAGCCATCAGCTCGTCCTCCACACCCTGCACGCCGAATTATTCGCGCGCAGCGACACGAACTCCATCACCATGCGCAACGTCGTGGTCGACGCCCTCGAGGAGGATGAGCGCTGACCGGCCGTAAATCAACGCCGGGCGTAAACATTCCGTCTACCAGCCGTGTGTGCTCCGTTTGCCTCCCGTTTAGCTGACCAACCTACTTTTGCTCTTGTAACCGCGTTTCACACTCCGTGAAATGCTGAAACGGGGGCATTCGATAATGGCAATCGTCACGCTC
Source organism: Cryobacterium sp. Hh7 (assembly GCF_004403155.1). Classification (NCBI taxonomy): domain Bacteria; kingdom Bacillati; phylum Actinomycetota; class Actinomycetes; order Micrococcales; family Microbacteriaceae; genus Cryobacterium; species Cryobacterium sp. Hh7. The sequence continues at coordinate 195,103 of NZ_SOHG01000061.1, forward strand.
GAGGGCGCCTACAACGTGCGCACGTCCGGCCTGCCGGGTGTGTTTCGCGGTGCCGCGCTCGACGAGCTCACGCCGGCGGGGACCGCTACCTTCGCCGGCCTCGACATCTCGGTAGTCATCGACCTGCGCGAGGTCGCAGAGCGCGGTCCGGTCCGACACCGCGCCGCGGTCGTCCACAACCCGATCTATCGACTTCCCGACGGCCCGCCGGTCACCGGAACGCTCGAGGCGGTGTACCAGCAAATGCTCCAGACGCGTGGTCCGGAACTCACAGCGGCCGTCGCTGTCATTGCCGAGACGACCGGTGCCGTGTTCGTACATTGCTCAGCGGGCAAAGACCGCACCGGGTTGGTGGTGGCCCTCGCGCTGCTCGCCGTCGGAACTCCCCGACCCGAAGTAATCGCTGACTACGTACTCTCGGCCGAGCAGGTCGCCCCCCATCGACACGACCACGCTCGAACCGTCCTCGGCAGTTTCCAGCTGACAGGCGCCCAACTGGCCGACGCAATGCGTCTTCATCTGGACAGCCCCGAAGACGCCCTGATGTTTGCCCTGGCGCAGATCGATGAGCTCGGCGGGAGCGTCGCCTACCTGCGCAGGCACGGTCTGACCTCTGCCCAGCTCCATCAGCTCCGCACTCGGCTGGCGGACGCACGCGTTCGGACCGACGATGAGTAACGAATCGGGAATTTTCAGCATCCTGCATCTGAGCGATATTCATGCCACTCAGGGCAACCTGTTGTATGGGCAGATCGATGGACTGGCCCGGTTACACCAAGTCGGTGACTACGTGGTTGCGGCCGGAATGACGCCGGAGGTGGTGGTGGTCACCGGCGACCTTGCCCAACGGGGGCACACCGAGGTTTACCCCGAGGTGAACCTTGCCCTCCACGACCTCGGCGAACGTGTGCAGGCACCCGTGCTCACTGTTCTCGGAAATCACGATTCACCAACGGATGCGCGCTCTCTCACCGATCATGAGACCAGCCACTATCGCAGCGTCATGATCGGCTCGCTACGCTTCGTGTTGCTTGATTCGAGTAGCGGCTCGCTCGGTGAGGAACAGCTGAGCTGGCTCGCCGCAGAACTCACGACATCGTGGGGAGTGGGAACCGTAATCGCCATGCACCATTCCCCCGTTCCGTCGCCACTGCCCACGCTCTCACGCACCGGGCTGCGCGATGCCCCGGCATTTGCGAGGGCGATCGCCGGGTCCGATGTTCGCATCATTCTCGCCGGTCACTATCACCACCCCATGTCGGCCACCTTTGCCGGAATCCCCGTCTCGGTGGGGCCGTCGCTGGCCTACCACCAGATCATGAATGCCGGCCCGGACACGGTCGGTGGCCACGACCTGGCCATGTTCTCGATCGTGCAACTCGCCGACGGGCAGATCAGCACAGCCCCCGTCAGTCTTCACCCGGACCCCCCACTTTTCACTTCTCCCGCTCCGCAGTACTCCTTCGCATCACGACCCTAAGGAAAAGACATGTCTTTGAGAAAATCTCTCGCTCCCGCAGCGGCATTAGCGCTGATCGGGATAGCTCTGACCGGATGCAGCGCCCCGGCCGACGCCTCCACTGCGGCAGGCGACGCATCCACCGTGGTTGCCGACGAGGCGACCATCACCCTGTATACCTCGGAGCCACAGGAGAAGATCGATGCCGTGGTGAGCGCATTCAATGTCAACCACCCCGAGATCACGGTCGAGGTGTTCCGCGCCGGCACCGGCGATCTCACCGCGCGCATCGAATCCGAGCGCGTGAGCGGCGACGTGCAGGCCGACGTGCTTCTCGCTGCAGATGCCGGAACCTTCGAACGCTACAAAACGGATGACCTTCTCCTCGCCTATTCCCCCGCCGACGTCGAGTCCCTCGACCAGGACGTCGTGGACCCCGAGGGCTTCTACGTGGGGACGCGCATCATTCCCACCGTGATCGCCTACAACACCAACCTCGTCGACACTCCGCCGACGTCGTGGCAGGACCTCACCGACGCCGGCTATGCCGGCCAGATCACCATGCCGAACCCCGATGTTTCCGGTGCTGCAGCGTACAACGCCGCGGTCTGGAGCGACTCTGACGAGCTCGGCGACACGTGGCTGCAGGCACTCGCGGCCAACAAGCCGATCATTGCGGAAAGCAACGGGCCTGTTTCCCAGGCCGTCGCATCCGGAACCAGCTCCGTCGGTATCGTCGTGGACTACCTGGCCCGCGAGCTGAAGGCCGCCGGATCTCCGATCGACCTCATCTACCCGAGCGAGGGCGTGCCGTACGTCTCCCAGCCGGTCGGCATCTTCGCCAGCACCGACGAGCAGGCAGCCTCCGAGGCCTTCGTCGACTTCCTGGTGAGTGAAACCGGTCAGACCCTCGCCGTCAGCCAGTCCTACCTGCCGGTGCGCAGCGACGTCGGAACCCCCGATGGCGCGCCGTCGATGGACGATATTACGATCATCACCCCTGACCTCGCGGTCATCAGTGTGATCCAGGCTGCGGCAGTGGCCCGATTCAATGAGCTCTTCCAGTAAATTGCTCCATCAGGGCCCGGTCGAATCCGACCGGGCCCGTCGCGCTTCCCGGCCATCTCGGTTCGCGCGGGTGGATGGTGTTGACGCGGTGCGGGTGGCATTGTGGTGCGCGGTATCCGCTGTCATACTGCTCCCGCTCGGCGCACTTCTCGCCCTCGCCTTCAGTCAGAATCGACTGGAGCTGCTCCTGACCGGTGATGTCGCGCAGGCGGGTCTGAACAGTATTGTCTCGGCCTCCGTATCGGCCCTGTTCGCCGTCATTGTTGGCACCGTCATCGCCCTCTTGTTGGATCGCAGCGACCTGCCCGGCCGTCGGGTCCTTCGGTTATTCGCTCTATCACCGCTCCTGGTTCCGCCGTTTGTGGGAGCGATCGCCTGGATTGGGATCGCCGGCCCGGCAGCACCGGTCAATACCTTGTGGACGCAATGGTTCGGGTCCCCCCTGTGGAACATTTATGGCGGTGATGGAGTGGTATTTCTGCTCACCGTGCATTCCTATCCCGTTGCGTACATCATCGTCGCGGCTGCACTACGGCGAGTGCCGTCCGACCTGGAGCAGGCCGCCCGCATTAGCGGGGCCTCGATCGGGCGCGCCGTGCGACACATCACGTTGCCGCTGTTGCGTCCGGCCTTTCTCTCAGCCTTCACCCTGATCGCAGTGTCCAACCTCGCTGACTTCGGAATTCCGTCGATCATCGGGCTGCCGGAACGCTATGTCACCCTGTCCACCCTCGTTTATCGGTACATCCAGTCCGGAACCGTCGACGATCCACTCCAAGTGGTCGCAACGGTCGGGGCGATACTGATGTTGTGCGCGGTAGTGGCCATGATTGTCGATATTCTGGCGGCACGCAGCACCTGGGAGCTGGACGCATCCGCTTCGCCAGCGCAGTTGCTTGGCCTTGGGCGCTGGCGACTGGCCACGACGGTCACCACGTGGGGCACTCTGCTGGCTCTAACCGTGCTGCCCCTGCTCGCCCTGATCAGTCAGGCCCTGTTGCCGGCACCGGGAATTCCGCTGACCTTGCAGAACATCACGCTGGATAATCTGAAGCGCGCAACGACGTCGCCCAACGCCATCGCCGGAGCGGCCAACTCCATCATGCTCTCGGTGCTGGCCGGCGTGATCTGCACGGTTCTCGGCCTCGCCATCGGCACCCTCGTGACACGAACTCGAGCCCGCTCGAACGGGATGCTGCGCGCGGTCGCGATGTTGCCGCAGGCGCTGCCGGGGCTCGTCATCGCCGTGAGCTGGCTGATTATCGCCCCGCGAATCGGACTGTTCAACACCCCGTGGTTGATCCTGTGCGCTTACGTTATGGCGTTCATCGCCCTCGTCGTGCAGTCGGTGAGCGCTCCGCTTCGGTCGACGCCTCTGACCGCGGAGGAAGCAGCGCGAGCGTCGGGGGCGAGCCGGCTGCGCGCTCTCGTGGACATCTCGTGGCGTATGGCGATACCAGCCGCGATCGCCGGCGGCACGCTGGTGGTCCTGACGGCGGTTCGTGAGCTGACCATTTCCGTGCTGCTGCTCGCGCCCGGCTCCCAGACTCTGGGCGTCACCATCTTTAGTCTGCAGCAAGCCGGTTCCTACAATGCAGCATCCGCTCTCTCCCTCGTCGTCACCGTGCTCGGCCTTGCTGGCTTGGGGCTCACCGCACGGCAATCCCGCCGCTAACCCTTAGGAGGACGCATCATGGCATCTGTAGATCTGCACTCGGTCGGCTTGACCTATCCCGATGGCACCGTTGGCCTCGACGCCATCGACCTGCGTATCGCCGACGGCGAATTCGTTGCCCTCGTCGGTCCGTCCGGTTCGGGCAAAACGACGTTGTTGCGCACAATTGCCGGTTTTCTGGCTCCGACCACCGGTCTGATCCGCATCGGTGAATTCGTGGTCGCGAACGCGACGACGAATGTAGCGCCGGAACGGCGACACCTCGGAATGGTCTTTCAGCAGCATGCTGTCTGGCCGCACTGGAACGTCGCCCGCAACATCGCCTACCCGTTGAAGCTCGCAAAAGTATCCAGAGTCGAGCGGGAGGAGCGCGTCGCGGCGGTTATGCAGCTGGTTGGGCTCGAAGGTTTCGGCACCCGAAATCCGACCACGCTTTCGGGTGGGCAACGCCAGCGGGTGGCACTCGCCCGAGCGCTGGTCGGCAACCCCCAAGTGCTGCTTCTCGATGAAGCGCTTTCGGCACTCGATGAGCCGTTGCGCGATGCTCTTCGCCTGGAGCTCCAGTCGTTGACTCGCTCCATCGGGTTGACCGTGGTGCACGTGACGCACGACCGCGACGAAGCGCTCGCTCTCGCCGACCGGGTGGTTGTGCTCGACCAGGGGAGCATTCAACAGATCGCGTCGCCGCCAGAACTGGTGTCACACCCCGCAAGCGCCAGCGTGGCGCGGTTCATGGCCGATGCAACTCTTTTCGAAGGAGTGGTGCACGCCGCAGGTTTCACTGCATCGAACCACCCGTGCGCGGTCGGACCCGACGTTCTCGGTACTCGGTTTCAATTCGGCGAGGAGGGAACCCTCGCCGTTCTGCCGGAGGACGTGCGGCTCGACGCCGACATCGATGGTGCCGCCGAAGTCACCTCGTCATTGTTCGGCCGCAGCGGCAATGATGTCATCGTGGATTGGGCCGGCGTACGGGTTCGCTGCCGCGTCACCGGCCGTCGGCCGCTGGTGGGAGAACGGATGACCGTCACCATTCACCGCGCCCTGTTTTATCCCACCGCGTCCCTGGCTGTGCGGGAGGCCGCCGTGCGATGACCTCGCGCTGCAAGGGCGGGCATGGCCGACTGCGCCGAATGAATATCGAACTGTGGTGGCCCAAGCTGACTCCGTCGACAAGGGTAGGGCTGTTGGAGAACAACGGCGACGCTGTGCCGCCGCAGGTCGTCGCGGAGGTCACACGGGCTGGCGGATCGGCCGCCATCGATAGCGACAGCGAGGAATCGGACTACTACCTGTCCGACGAAGACGTCGAGTGGATCGAGACGGTCACCAACGAGGAAGAGCCCACCGAGGGCCTCATCCTCAGCAAAGTACGTCGTACCTGAAATAGCAAAATTTGAGCTCTCGAAATGTCATCGGTGCCATGACCGCGCCCGATACTGGGAGCCGCTACGCCGGTTACCGTGGCGGCCACCCATATCGGGGGCGCTCGCGGGCACTGAGCGGATCGGCCGCACTCCGGTGCACGCACGCGCTCACGCGAAGCCGACCACCAGGGGGCAAATCACCACCACGATAGGCGCCCACACGCCGTAAACCGGCAGGTACCGCGTCTGCGAGCCTTCGAGCGCCGTGAACGCGCGTCGACCGCGCAGAAATCCGATCGCGAGCCAGGCCGCGCGCACCAGGTGCGCGAGCAGCAGCGGGTTGAGGCCAAGCACGGCGATCTTGTTGGGGCTGAAACCGAACTCGGGGATGCGCGCCAGCATCGCGGTAAGCATCACGGCATCGACCACCAGCGCTGACCAACGCCAGCTGGAGGGCGTCGAACAGCCCCGGCTGGGCGACCGAGTCGCGGGCCGAGATCGAGTAGAGCAGCAGGCTCAGCACGAGCACCAAATGGCGTCCATCAGGATGAGTAGGTTGCGGTCAACGGTGTATCCAGGCCGCGGACGGTGGCGAGCACCCCGATCACGGCCAGTAGCATGAGAATCGTCAGCGGAGTGAACACTCGGGTGAGCCCGACCAGTACGGCCCCGCCCAGGGCCAGCAGCGTGACGAAGATCGCGAGTTCGCCGGTGAACCGCACGAAGTCCGTCCGCCTGGCGTCTGAGCGCCACCGGACGCCGACGTAGGCGACCCCGACCAGCACCCAGAGCAACACCGGGGCGTGCAGCGCGGCGAGAACCTCGGTGGAGCCACCGGCCGCGAACGGGTAGACGTTGGGCAGCACCGCCAATGCGGCAAACGAGACCAAAAGGGTTGCCGCGACCGGTACGGTGCGCCGGCGCTTCCAGCCGAAGTAGACGGCGAGAAACGGAAAGCCCAGCAGGCCCAGATTGCGGGCGAGGCCCATTTCGCCGTTGGACCAGGTCAGGCCGGCCTTGACGGCCAGCCCCGCCCCCAGGGCGATGCCGCGCACCACGGCAAGTTCGCGCCAGGCCGGCGCGCGGGTGGCGTCGGCGTCGTCTGGCACGAGTACGAGCTGCTTCCCGAGCCGATCGGAGTGTTCCCGGGCGAATTCCCGAGAGACGGCGTCGAGGTTGCCCAGCCGCTTGATCGCCACGAGGAACGCTTGGTCGTGGTCGAGCCCGTTGGCTAGCGGGTCTTCGATCTGCTTACGCAGGTGGTCTTCCGGCTCCTCCACCTCAGCGGATGCGATGGCGTGGCGTCGCAGCGCGTAGCCGCGCCACCGGTCGATCTCGGACGACCTGCCCACTATCCCGGGCGTCGCAGAGGCCTGGGGCCACAGCGTGCTGCACTGCCCGTTTTGCCACCGTTGGGAGCTGCGCGACCAGCGCATCGCAGCGATCCAGGCTTACCCTGAATCCACCGGTTGACCTTGAGGTTTTGACGGCGCGTTAAACCGAGAATGCCCCTCTGACCAGCTAAAATAGTTGTTATCTAGACAAGCTATTC